>NZ_JBEPNE010000019.1:0-98622 GCF_040546125.1 Pseudomonas sp. UYEF17 | reverse complement strand
AGGATTTGCATAGGCCTCAAGTGCGACACAGTCCCTGTGGGAGCGGGTTTACCCGCGAAGAGGCCGGCCCAGCCATACAAGATGGCCAGGCCGCCCCATCAATCAGACCAGCACACCCTGGCTACGCAGGTAATCGTCATTCGCGGGCTCGCCCGCTCCCACAGGATTTTGCATAGGCCTCAAATGCTACGCAGTCCCTGTGGGAGCGGGCATGCCCGCGAAGAGGCCGGCCCAGCCATACAAGATGGCCAGGCCGCCCATCAATCAGACCACTACACCCTGGCTACGCAGGTAATCGTCGTAGGTACCGCTGAAGTCCACCACGCCATCAGCCGACAGCTCGATGATGCGCGTGGCCAGCGACGACACGAACTCACGGTCGTGGCTGACGAACAGCAGGGTGCCCGGGTAGTTTTCCAGCGCCAGGTTCAGCGCCTCGATCGATTCCATGTCCAGGTGGTTGGTCGGCTCGTCCATCACCAGCACGTTCGGCTTCTGCAGGATCAGCTTGCCGAACAGCATGCGGCCTTGCTCACCACCGGAAATCACCTTCACCGACTTGAGAATCTCGTCGTTGGAGAACAGCATGCGCCCGAGGGTGCCGCGGATCACCTGCTCGCCGGAGGTCCACTGGCCCATCCAGTCGAACAGGGTCATGTCGTCTTCGAAGTCGTGGGCGTGGTCCTGGGCGTAGTAGCCCACTTCCGCGCTGTCGGTCCACTTCACTTCACCCTTGTCCGGGGTCATTTCACCGACCAGGGTGCGCAGCAGGGTGGTCTTGCCGATACCGTTGGGGCCGATGATCGCCACGCGCTCGCCAGCCTCGATGGTGAAGCCCAGGTCCTTGAACAGCACCTTGTCGTCGAAGGCCTTGGCCATTTTCTCGACGGTGACGGCCTGGCGGTGCAGCTTCTTGGTCTGTTCGAAGCGGATGAACGGGCTCACCCGGCTCGACGGCTTGACCTCGGCCAGCTGGATCTTGTCGATCTGCTTGGCCCGCGAGGTGGCCTGCTTGGCCTTCGAGGCGTTGGCCGAGAAGCGGCTGACGAAGGTCTGCAGTTCGGCGATCTGGGCTTTTTTCTTGGCGTTGTCCGACAGCAGCTGCTCGCGGGCCTGGGTGGCAGCGGTCATGTACTCGTCGTAGTTGCCCGGGAATACGCGTAGCTCGCCGTAGTCCAGGTCGGCCATGTGGGTGCAGACACTGTTGAGGAAGTGCCGGTCGTGGGAAATGATCACCATGGTGCTGTTACGCGCGGTGAGGATGGTTTCCAGCCAGCGGATGGTGTTGATGTCCAGGTGGTTGGTCGGCTCGTCGAGCAGCAGCACGTCCGGGTCCGAGAACAGCGCCTGGGCCAGCAGGACACGCAGCTTCCAGCCCGGTGCCACTTCGCTCATCGGGCCGAAGTGCTGTTCCAGCGGAATACCCAGGCCCAGCAGCAGTTCACCGGCACGGGATTCGGCGGTGTAGCCGTCCATCTCGGCGAATTCGGTTTCCAGCTCGGCGACGGCCATGCCGTCTTCCTCGGTCATTTCCGGCAGCGAGTAGATACGATCGCGTTCGGCCTTGACCTTCCACAGTTGGCCGTGGCCCATGATCACCGTGTCGATCACGGTGAATTCCTCGTAGGCGAACTGGTCCTGGCGCAGCTTGCCCAGGCGGGTGTTCGGCTCGAGCATGACCTGGCCGCCGGACGGCTCCAGGTCACCGCCGAGGATCTTCATGAAGGTCGACTTGCCGCAACCGTTGGCGCCGATCAGGCCGTAGCGGTTGCCGTTGTTGAATTTGACGGAAACGTTTTCGAACAGCGGCTTGGAGCCGAACTGCATGGTGATGTTGGCGGTAGAAATCAAGTGCTTGTCCTGCGGGGGTTCCAGAGGTGTATTTAGGCCATCTCGTCAGTCTTGGGCCAATTTTGGGCCAATTCGACTCGGGGCGGCAGCTTCTCCAGCTCCCTCCAGTCCGAGGAGGAGCTGATCCATTTCGCGTAGGTAGAAAGCAACATCTCGACGCTGTGACCAAGCTGGTTCGCGATGAACGCGGGTTCATCCCAGGCATCAGGCATAGGGTGGCGTAGGTGTGGCGGGTGTCGTACTGACGGCGTTCACGGATGTTCAGCGCCTTGGGCGCCGATTTGAAGTGGCGGATTGTAACACTTGGTTCGTTGATCCACAGCCCACCTTTGCTCGGCTGGAACAGAAATGGGCGGATCGGGTGCGCTGGCTTGGGATGCCCTGCGCTGGAGAGTTGCCATCCTCTAGGCCTGCTGGATGGCATTCAGCGCGCGCTCGTTGAGCAGCACTGATCTGCAGATACTTCTACGCGTCGCATAGAGGCGCGAGATCTTGGCCAGCTCGGTATGGCTGATTGCAGGGATACGGTCCTCATCGCAATGATCGCAGGCGCCGCACTTACGATCCTGCATCGCTGCGCATTCAAATCATACGCTGAAGCGGGCTCATCAGCTCGGCACCTTGGTTGCGCACATTCCCCACGGCGATACCCACCCGGTACCACTCGAAGGCTTCGGCCGGCTCACCCAGGTTGAGCACCAGTTGTTCTGCGCGCTCGCTGGGCATTGCTGCCGCGATCCACTCGTACGCCAGTTCTGGCGACAACACGACAGGCCGGCGGTCGTGAACGTCGACCATTCCGCCCTGAGCGTCCGCGGTAATGATGACGAACCCGTCGTGCACGGTGCCGGTGAACTGGCCGATCGAGGCGCAAAGGGCAGGGCGCCCATCCTGGCGGCGGATGTAGTACGGCTGCTTCTTCGGCCCACCTTCATCAACCCATTCGTACCAGCCGTCGATAGGGGTGATGGCCCGGTGCGGCCAGATCGCCCGGAAGAATGGACCATGCGCCACCTTCTCGACCCGCGCGTTGATCGGCGCAGCGCGATCGTTCGCCCAGTGCGGTCGCCATCCCCACCTCACCAGGTCCGCCCGTGGGCCTACGTCATCCATCCGCAGTACTGCCACCGGCGTGGTCGGCGCGATGTTGTACCGGCCAAGCGGCTGGTCGCCGACGTTGTTCCGCCAGGCCTCTGGCAGGCTCAGGGTTTCAACGAAGTCATGTATGCCACGGTACTGGCTGAGCCTTCCGCACATATTCGCTTCCTCCGAAACCATGAGCATAGGCCAGGGCATGGTTCCTCAGGCACATGGCAGCAGGGGGGCCGAGCATGGACGGAACGACCCTGATCGGATGTGACACGGCTTTGGAACAGCAATTGCTTTGACCCTGAGGCATTGATCATTCGGGGAACGCAAAAATGACTCAGGATGACCGCTATTACATGGCCTTCGTTGTGGTTGCCGTACTGCTCCTGGATCTGGTGGCGACACTGGTGTTCCTGAAGGCCATCGCCTGACCCCCGATTGTGGGTTCAGCCCCCCGGAATCGGGGCACCAGCAGGAAGACAATCCGGTCTTGGTCGGGTTTTGCTCGCGCTCTGGCGGGTTCATGGCCATACGGTACCGGAATGTCCTGCGCATGAAATCGCTGGCAAGAAGACCAACGGCCGGCCCCTGCCTGAACATCCCTCCTTTGTGCGGTCCAACGTAAGCAAGGCCTGGTTTCACCTGGCCGGAGGTACGCACATGAAACGCAAGACTGCATGGGTCGTAGTGTTGTCAGGGTTGCTGCTGCTCGGTGGTTGCTGGCCATATTGGCACCACGGTGGGCATCACGGCGGCGGCCATCACCGGCATTTCAACGATGGATACCATGGTGGTCAGGACTACCGCCGCTAATGATGCAGGCAGTAATCCCTTCCGTTTGCGGCCAGGCCTGTGCGAACACACTGCAAGACTACGCATGCTCGCCCAGGCTGGCCTGTCTGGAACTTGCCCGCTTATCCATGAACGAAGGTTAACTTCGCGGGGAAAGCCCGCCCTGAAACCGATATAGCAAACAAGCATATTGCCCGGCTGACGTTGAGCAGTAACATGGGCAAACAAAAACCAAAAAAAGGCATGCGGCTTGGCAACACTTTCCCAAGTTACTCGATGGGGCGGCAGGAGCGTGTCGCGTGAAGAGCTCAAGATCGGTAGCAGGTGCAATACTGATGTCCACTTTCGCCACACTGTTCATGGCAGGCTGCGCACATGACCCCGATGTGCGTGAGGGCCATGGGTATGCGGCCGGGGCCACGGAAAGAAGTACGCCGGCGTACCTGGGATGCGTCAAAAGCGAACTTCAAGGGAATGTGAAAACCTACCAGGTCGATGGCGATAACTCGGTCAGACTGTTCGTCGATAGTACCGACCCCGACAAGGCGGGTGGCCTGGTCGAGGTGCGGGGCACGGGTAACCAGCGCCAGTTTGCGGCCTATCAACGCGATGCCTGGTACGACCATGGCAGGCTGCTGGACGCCGCGCTGATGTGTTCTAAAGCATGATCAACTGACCCTCGCGAACAAAATGCCCGCCCTCGAGAGCGGGCTTTTTGCATTTGCCGACCCCAGCGGCAATAATCCGCTCATTTGAACGGAGAGCACCAGGTTGGAAGCAAGAAGCGTTGTCGCTGAAATGTTCATTGGAATGCCGACGCATTTCTGGGTGTTGCCGGTTGCCGGCCTGGTCGCCTGGTTCGGCCTGAAATGGGCGGAGCAATCCGATAACCGCGCCACCATGCTGCGGGCCGTGACCTACCTGCTGCTCATCGCGTTGGCGGTGTTGCCCAACGGCTTTTATGCGCTGTTTCCCCCGACGCCCGACATGCCCGAGCTGTTGTTGAATCGTGAACCGCTACCGAACTACGAAGGCCGCTTCTATCTGGATGCGTTCTACGTGTTCAGTGGGTGGGCACTGAGCAAAGTGGCAAAGCTCAAGTTAAGCTAGGGAAACGCTGAACGAGCCGCTCGAAGGCCAGCACCGAGCGGCCTACTGTCTCATGTTGCTCGATAATCTGCCTTGCTGTCGAGCTGGCCCAGGCTCAAGTTGAAAGGTTCGTCAAGAGCTTGAAGAAAACACGATCTGTTTGCATTTATCAAGGTGTGGGGCGGCTACTTTTCAACTAATACCTTCCTGTTAACACCAACTTTAAGTTACGCCATCCTGCAGTGAGGAAAGGGCTAACTCAAAAGTAATAGATCAAGTAGATTTTTGCGAGCCTTGATGATGATCCTCGCCGCAAGAGACCTTCCTGAAATATTTTAAAGAGCGTCTGGCGTTTTATGGGGGGCGTGCTATTTCTGGTTATACGCGTGCGATCGCTCGGTCGTGCTGTTGACAAAAGGACTGTCACGTATGTCGATTCAGGCCAAGGTATCTCCCCTCGCTCAAAGTGTTAATTCTGCCGCCCCTATCGCAATCCCCGATAACGGAATCCTGACGCTTACTCAGAGCAGTAACATTGTTCTGGATATTGCTCCCGAAAGCGTGACGAGCTACACAAAAAGCGGGGCGGACCTGATCGTACAACTGAAGTCTGGCGAGAGCCTGCGCATTGCCAACTTCTATGTCGAAGGGCAGCCGGTAAGCCAGTTGTACCTGGTAGACCGGGACAAGCTGCTGGCCGTCGACCTGCCCCCGGTCGCTGCCGATGGGCCGCTGTTGGCAGGTTATGTACCCCAGGAAACTGCGGCCGGGTTCGAGTCGCTCACTGGCGCCGACGGCACCATTGCCGGGCTCAGCCCCGGCGCTGCATTGCTGGCTGGGGCTGCGATCATTGGCAGCGGCGTCGCGATCGCCAACAGCAACGATGGCGGCGGCGGTGGTGGCGGCGGTGACGGCAGTGTGCCGCCTGACACCACGGCACCGGCGCCTGCCAGCGGACTGCAGATTGCCCCAGATGGCAGCAGCATTAGCGGCACGGCCGAGCCGGGCGCCACCGTGGGCATCGACAGCAACGGCGACGGGCAAACCGACGTCAGCGTGGTGGTCGGCCCCGACGGCAAATTCCAGATTCCACTGAATCCGCCACTGACCAACGGCGAAACGGTTACCGTGGTGGTGACCGATCCGGCCGGCAATAGCAGCCCGCCCGCGACCGTGCAGGCCCCTGACTTCCCCGATGCGCCGCAAATCAACCCGAGCAACGGCTCCAGCCTCAGCGGTACCGCCGAGCCGGGCAGCACCGTGGTGCTCACCGACGGCAACGGCAACCCCATCGGCCAGACTACTGCCGACGGCAACGGCAACTGGTCGTACACACCCGATAGCCCACTGCCCGATGGCACGGTGGTCAAAGCAGTGGTAGTGGATGCCGCCGGTAACAGCGGCCCGCCCGCCAGCATCATCATCGACGGCGTGGCGCCAGCGGCACCCGTGATCAACCCGAGCAATGGTACCGAGCTCAGTGGTACCGCCGAGCCGAACAGCACCGTGACCCTCACCGATGGCAGCGGTAACCCGATCGGCCAGGTGACGGCCGATGGCAACGGCAACTGGAGCTATACCCCCGCGACCCCGCTGCCCGATGGTACCGTGGTCAACGCGGTGGCCCAGGACGCGGCTGGCAATACCAGCGGGCAGGGCAGCACCACCGTGGATAGCGTGGCGCCGGGCGCTCCCACCATCGACCTGAGCGACGGCAGCAGCCTCAGCGGTACCGCCGAGCCGAACAGCACCGTAACCCTCACTGATGGCAGCGGTAATCCGATCGGCCAGGTGACGGCCGATGGCAGTGGCAACTGGAGCTATACCCCCGCGACACCGCTGCCCGACGGTACCGTGATCAACGTGGTGGCCCAGGATGCAGCTGGCAACACCAGCGCTCCGACGAGCACGACAGTGGATGCGCAGGCCCCGGCTGCACCAGTGGTCAACCCCAGCAATGGCACCACGATCAGTGGCACCGCTGAACCGGGCAGCACCGTTACCCTGACAGATGCCGGCGGCAACCCGATCGGCCAGGTCACCGCCGATGGCAGTGGCAACTGGAGTTTCACACCGGGCAGCCCGTTACCCAACGGCACCGTGGTGAACGCCACCGCGACCGACCCGACCGGCAACACCAGCGCTCCATCAAGTACCACAGTGGACTCGGTGGCCCCGGCCGCGCCGGTGGTACAGCCGAGCAACGGCAGCGAAATCAGCGGTACCGCCGAGCCGGGCAGCACCATCACCCTGACCGACGGCAGCGGCAACCCGATCGGCCAGACCACCGCCGACGGCAGCGGCAACTGGTCGTTCACCCCAGGCACACCGTTGCCGGATGGCTCCGTGGTCAATGCCACGGCGACCGACCCGGCCGGCAATACCAGCGGGCAGGGCAGCACCACCGTGGATGGCGTGGCCCCGGGCGTGCCCACCATCGACCTCAGCAACGGCAGCAGCCTCAGCGGCACCGCCGAGCCGAACAGCACCGTGACCCTCACCGATGGCAGTGGTAATCCGATTGGCGAAGCCACCGCTGACGGCAGCGGTAACTGGACGTTCACCCCAGCCACGCCGTTGCCCGATGGCACCGTGGTCAATGCCACGGCGAGCGACCCGGCTGGCAACACCAGCCCGGCAGCGACGGTCACCGTCGACTCCAGCGCGCCGGCTGCACCGGTGATCAATCCCACCAACGGCGCGACCATCGGCGGTACCGCTGAAGCGGGTGCCACCGTCACCCTGACAGATGGCAGCGGCAACCCGATCGGCCAAGTCACCGCCGACGGCAGTGGCAACTGGAGTTTCACACCGGGCAGCCCGTTACCCAACGGCACCGTGGTGAACGCCACCGCGACCGACCCGACCGGCAATACCAGCGCTCCATCGAGCACTACAGTGGACTCGGTGGCCCCGGCCGCGCCGGTGGTCCAGCCGAGCAACGGCAGCGAAATCAGCGGTACCGCCGAGCCGGGTAGCACCATCACCCTGACCGACGGCAGCGGCAACCCGATCGGCCAGACCACTGCCGACGGCAGCGGCAACTGGTCGTTCACCCCAGGCACACCGTTGCCGGATGGCTCCGTGGTCAATGCCACGGCGACCGATCCGGCCGGCAATACCAGCGGGCAGGGCAGCACCACCGTGGATGGCGTGGCCCCGGGCGTGCCCACCATCGACCTCAGCAACGGCAGCAGCCTCAGCGGCACCGCCGAGCCGAACAGCACCGTGACCCTCACCGACGGCAGTGGTAATCCGATTGGCGAAGCCACCGCCGACGGCAGCGGTAACTGGGCGTTCACCCCAGCCACGCCGTTGCCCGATGGCACCGTGGTCAATGCCACGGCGAGCGACCCGGCTGGCAACACCAGCCCGGCAGCGACGGTCACCGTCGATTCCAGCGCGCCGGCTGCACCGGTAATCAATCCGAGTAACGGCGCGACCATCGGCGGTACCGCTGAAGCAGGTGCCACCGTCACCCTGACCGATGGCAGCGGCAACCCGATCGGCCAGGTCACCGCCGACGGCAGCGGCAACTGGAGCTTTACCCCCGGCACACCGCTGGCCAACGGTACCGTAATCATCGCAACGGCAACCGACCCGACCGGCAACACCGGTCCGCAGGCCGCCACCACGGTGGACTCGGTAGCCCCGGCCGCACCAGTGGTCGAACTGAGCAACGGCAGCGAAATCAGCGGCACCGCCGAGCCAGGCAGTACCATCACCCTGACCGATGGCAGCGGCAACCCGATCGGCCAGACCACTGCCGACGGCAGCGGCGACTGGAGCTTCACCCCCGGTACGCCGCTGGCCGACGGAACCGTGATCAACGCCACGGCGACCGACCCGGCCGGCAATACCAGCGGGCCGGCCAGCACCACCGTGGACGGCGTGGCCCCGGGTGTACCTACCATCAATCTCAGCAACGGCAGCAGTCTTAGTGGCACCGCCGAGCCGAACAGCACCGTGACCCTCACCGACGGCAGCGGTAATCCCATTGGCGAAGTCACAGCTGACGGCAGCGGCAACTGGACGTTCACCCCAGCCACGCCGCTGCCCAATGGCACCGTGGTCAATGCCACGGCGAGCGACCCGGCGGGCAACACCAGCCCGGCAGCGACGGTCACCGTCGATTCCAGCGCGCCGGCTGCACCGGTAATCAATCCAACCAACGGCGCGACCATCAGCGGTACCGCTGAAGCGGGCGCCACCGTCACCCTGACCGACCTCGGCGGCAACCCGATCGCCCAGGTCACCGCCGACGGCAGCGGCAACTGGAGCTTCACCCCCGGCTTGCCGCTGGCCAACGGTACCGTAATCATCGCCACGGCAACCGACCCGACCGGCAACACCGGTCCGCAGGCCGCCACCACAGTGGACTCGGTAGCCCCGGCTGCACCAGTCGTCGAGCCAAGCAACGGCAGCGAAATCAGCGGCACCGCCGAGCCGGGCAGCACCGTCATCCTGACCGATGGCAGCGGCAACCCCATCGGCCAAACCACCGCCGACGGCAACGGCGACTGGAGCTTCACCCCGACCACGCCGCTGGCCAATGGCACGGTGGTCAACGCCGTCGCCCAGGACCCAGCCGGCAACACTGGCCCGCAGGGCAGCACCACGGTGGATTCGATCGCACCCGCCGCGCCAGTGGTCAATCCGAGCAACGGCGCCGTGATCAACGGTACTGCCGAGCCGAACAGCACCGTGACTCTCACCGATGGCAATGGTAATGCGATTGGCGAAGTCACTGCCGACGGCAGCGGCAACTGGACGTTCACCCCGGGCACGCAACTGCCCAATGGTACCGTGGTCAACGCCACGGCGACCGATGCCGCCGGCAATACGGGTGCTCCAGGTAGCACCACCGTGGACTCGTCGCTGCCGTCGATTCCGCAGGTCGACCCGAGTAACGGCTCGGTGATCAGCGGTACTGCCGATGCTGGTAACACCATTATCCTCACCGATGGCAACGGCAACCCGATCGGCCAGGTCACCGCCGACGGCACCGGTAACTGGTCGTTCACACCCGGCATTCCGTTGCCGGATGGCACCGTGGTCAACGCGGTGGCGCGCAACCCCGGTGGGACCGATAGTGCGCCGGCGGTCATTACCGTGGACGGCGTGGCGCCGGCCGCTCCGGTGGTCGAACCGAGCAATGGCACGGAAATCAGTGGTACTGCCGAAGCCGGCGCCACTGTCATCCTCACCGACGGCGGCGGCAACCCGATAGGTCAGACTACCGCCGACGGCAGCGGCAACTGGTCGTTCACGCCCGGCACGCCGCTGGCCAACGGCACGGTGATCAACGCCGTGGCCCAGGACCCGGCCGGCAATACCAGCGGGCCGAGCAGCGTCACCGTTGACGCCATCGCCCCGGCCGCACCGAACGTCAACCCGAGCAACGGGGTGGTGATCAGTGGTACCGCCGAAGCCGGGACCAAGGTGATCCTCACCGACGGCAGCGGCAACCCGATCGGCCAGACGACCGCCGATGGCAGTGGCAACTGGGCCTTCACGCCTTCGCCTGCGCTGGGCAACGGCACGGTGATCAACGCCGTGGCTCAGGACCCGTCCGGCAACACCAGCGGGCCGACCAGCGCCACCGTTGACGCCGTCGCGCCGGCCGCACCGGTCATCAACCCGAGCAACGGGGTGGTGATCAGTGGTACCGCTGAGGCCGGGGCCAAGGTGATCCTTACCGACGGCAGCGGCAACCCGATCGGCCAGACCACTGCCGACGGCAGCGGCAACTGGTCGTTCACGCCCGGTACGCCGCTGGTCAACGGCACGGTCATCAATGCCGTGGCCCAGGACGCCGCTGGCAACACCAGCACCCCACAAGTCAGCACCACGGTGGATGCGGTAGCCCCTGGCCAGCCGACGATCGAGCCGAGCAACGGTACTGAGATCAGTGGTACCGCCGAAGCCGGCGCCAGGGTGATCCTCACCGACGGCAGCGGCAACCCGATCGGCCAGACCACCGCCGATGGCAGTGGTAACTGGTCGTTCACGCCCGGTACACCGCTGGCCAACGGCACGGTGATCAACGCCGTGGCCCAGGACCCGGCCGGCAATACCAGCGGGCCGGCCAGCGTCACCGTTGACGCTATCGCCCCGGCCGCACCGATCGTCAACCCGAGCAACGGGGTGGTGATCAGTGGTACCGCCGAAGCCGGGACCAAGGTGATCCTCACCGACGGCAGCGGCAACCCGATCGGCGAGACGACCGCCGACGGCAGTGGCAACTGGGCGTTCACGCCTTCGCCTGCGCTGGGCAACGGCACGGTGATCAACGCCGTGGCTCAGGACCCGTCCGGCAATACCAGCGGGCCGACCAGCGCCACCGTTGACGCCGTCGCGCCGGCCGCACCGGTCACCAACCCGAGCAACGGGGTGGTGATCAGTGGTACCGCTGAGGCCGGGGCCAAGGTGATTCTCACCGACGGCAGCGGCAACCCGATCGGCCAGACTACGGCCGACGGCAGCGGCAACTGGTCGTTCACGCCCGGTACGCCGCTGGTCAACGGCACGGTCATCAATGCCGTGGCCCAGGACGCCGCTGGCAACACCAGCACCCCACAAGTCAGCACCACGGTGGATGCGGTAGCCCCTGGCCAGCCGACGATCGAGCCGAGCAACGGTACTGAGATCAGTGGTACCGCCGAAGCCGGCGCCAGGGTGATCCTCAGCGACGGCAGCGGCAACCCGATCGGCCAGACCACCGCCGATGGCAGTGGCAACTGGTCGTTCACGCCCGGTACGCCGCTGGCCAACGGCACGGTGATCAACGCCGTGGCCCAGGACCCGGCCGGCAATACCAGCGGGCCGGCCAGCGTCACCGTTGACGCCATCGCCCCGGCCGCACCGATCGTCAACCCGAGCAACGGGGTGGTGATCAGTGGTACCGCCGAAGCCGGAGCCGAGGTGATCCTCACCGACGGCAGCGGCAACCCGATCGGCCAGACGACCGCCGATGGCAGTGGCAACTGGGCCTTCACGCCTTCGCCTGCGCTGGGCAACGGCACGGTGATCAACGCCGTGGCTCAGGACCCGTCCGGCAACACCAGCGGGCCGACCAGCGCCACCGTTGACGCCGTCGCGCCGGCCGCACCGGTCATCAACCCGAGCAACGGGGTGGTGATCAGTGGTACCGCTGAGGCCGGGGCCAAGGTGATTCTCACCGACGGCAGCGGCAACCCGATCGGCCAGACCACTGCCGACGGCAGCGGCAACTGGTCGTTCACGCCCGGTACGCCGCTGGTCAACGGCACGGTCATCAATGCCGTGGCCCAGGACGCCGCCGGCAACACCAGCACCCCACAAGTCAGCACCACGGTGGATGCGGTAGCCCCCGGCGAGCCGACGATCGAGCCGAGCAACGGCACCGAGATCAGTGGTACCGCCGAAGCCGGGGCCAAGGTGATCCTCACCGACGGCAACGGCAACCCGATCGGTGAGACGACCGCCGACGGCAGTGGCAACTGGTCGTTCACGCCCGGTACACCGCTGGCCAACGGCACGGTGATCAACGCCGTGGCCCAGGACCCGGCCGGCAATACCAGCGGGCCGAGCAGCGTCACCGTTGACGCCATCGCCCCGGCCGCGCCGACTATCGAGCCGAGCAATGGTGTGGTCCTCACGGGTACTGCTGAGCCCGGCGCCACCGTCATCCTCACCGATGGTGGCGGCAACCCGATCGGCGAGACGACCGCCGACGGCAGTGGCGACTGGAGCTTCACCCCAACCACGCCGCTGGCCAATGGCACGGTGGTCAACGCGGTGGCCGAGGACGCCGCCGGCAACAGCAGTGGCCCGGCCAGTACCACGGTCGACTCGGTGGCGCCGTCGGCACCGCTGTTGAGCATCAGTGCCGACGGTGCGCTGCTGACCGGTACCGCCGAGCCGAACAGCCAGGTACGCCTCGTGATCGACGGCGATACCGCCAACCCGATCACGGTGAATGTCGACGGCGCCGGTAACTTCAGCCTGCCGTTGGCGCCACCGCTGATCACCGGCGAGCTGATCAGCGGGGTTACCGCCGACGCTGCCGGTAACATCAGCGGCCCGGCGACGATCAACGCGCCGGACCTGGCGCCGCCGACCATCAGTGTGCCGGAAGCCGCCGACACCTGGATCAACGCTGCGGAGATCAGCGACGGCATTCAGGTCGACGTGACGATCCGCCCGACCATGCAGGTCGGCCAGGTGATCACCGTCGCCTTCGCCGGGCAGAACGGCTACGAGACGCAGGCAACTCACACCATCACCGCCGGCGATATCCTGGCCGGCAGCGTCACCGTGACCATTCCCCCTGGCGGTGGCATGGGGCCGTTCCCGGAGGGCGCTTCTACCGTCACTGCAGACATCAATGGCGGTACTGCTTCGATCTCGGTGCCGTTCACCATCGACACCATCCCGCCTGCAACACCGGTGCTGTCGCTGGTGGGCAGCATCCTGACCATCTCCACCGATCCGGGAACCGAACTTACGGTTGAAGTGGACATCGGCGGCGTCACCGCCACCGCTACGGTGACAGCTGACAACAGCGGGCTGGCTTCGCTGAACCTGCTCACCGACTTGGACATCGACCTTACCCTGGACCAGTTGCTCAACGCCCAGGTCTCGGTCACCGGCGAGGATCCGGCCGGCAACACGAGCAATGTGGCGACCATCGGCGTTGGCGGCAGCATCGAGCAGCCAGTGACCATCGGCAACTTCGGCGTCGATGTCAGCCTCAACCCGCTGAACCCGCGGTTCGGTTTCAGCGGCACCACCGAGCCGGACTCCAGCGTGGTGATCCGTGTCATCACCCCGGCGCTGAACGTCGAACTGCTGCCGATCCAGGCGGACAGCTCGGGCAACTTCTCGCTGAACCTGCTGAGCCCGACCGTCCTCACCCAGTTGGGGCTGAACATCACCGATATCCTCAACCTCGGTTCGCAGATCTCGTTCAACATCGTCGCCACCGACACCAACGGCAACGACAGCTCGGCCTACGGCATCACCCTGGCCCCTAACGGGCTGTCGCTGAACATCGGCCAGATCGACGTCAACGGCACCGCCGGGGACGATGTCATGTCCGGGTCGAACGGCAGTTCGGAGCACATCAACGGAGGCGATGGCAACGACCTGATCTTCAACGTGGGGACCGGCGATCAGGTAGTGGCCGGCGACGGCAACGACGCCATCCAGATCACTGCGACCAACTTCACCAGCATCGACGGCGGGGCGGGCTTCGACACCTTGATCCTGGCCGACGGCATCGATCTTGACTACAACGCTGTCGGCGTCGGCACGCTCTCCAACATCGAGCGCATCGACCTCGGCAAGGGCGACTCGGGGAGCGTACTGACCCTGACCGCCGCGGAGGTCGACGCCATCACCGACAGTAACAACATCCTGCAGATCACCGGCGAGAGCAACGACACCCTCAACGTGGTGGGTGCCGTGAACACCGGGACCACGCAGCAGCTCAACGGCATTACCTACGATGTCTACAACTTTGGCAGCAGTACCCTGCTGATCGAGGACAACACGGTACAGGTCGTGGTCTGATGCGCGGCCTGTCCGTGCTCAAGGGACGGCGCCGTGGCGCGGGAGCCCTCTGGCTCCTGTGCCTGGGGCTGCCGTTGTCCGCCCCGGCCATCCCGCTTGACCAGGCGGTGCGGGCGGGGTTGGCGATCCACCCGCAGGTGCGTTCGGCGATGGCCGAAGCGGATCGTGCGGGCACCGAGGTGGAGATCGCCAAGGGTGGCTATTACCCCTCTGTCACCATGTCCGGAGGGCCGCAGGAGTTCGACGTTGGCGAGGTCGTCTACGACGTCACCGTCTCGCAGATGCTGTATGACTGGGGAAGGGTGACGAGCAAGGTCGACAGCGCCAGTGCCACCCGGCGCAAGCTGTCCGAGGCGGTGCTGGTGGCGCGCGACGATGCGGCGCTGGATATCGTCGAGACCTATCTCGATGTGCTTGCCTCGGAGCGCCGGGTGGAGACGGTGCGCCAGCACATCCAGCGCCTCGACGGCATCCGCGAGATGACCCAGGCGCGCGGCAGCGACGGTTACGCCGACCGCAGCGAACTGGACCGCGCCAACCTCGAACTGGCGCGTGCCCAGGAACAGCTGTCGCTGGAGAAGGGCAACCTGCAGGACGCGCGCAACCAGTACGCGATCCTGGTTGGCCAGGACCCCTCCGAACTGGTGGAGCCCGAGCCGATGTCGCTGCAGCGCTACCTGGCTGCCAGCGACATGACGCGGGTGATACGCGAGTCGCCGTTGCAGCGCAAGGCGTTGGAGGACGCCAATGTCGCCGAGGCGCAAGTCCGCGAGGCCAAGGCTTCGTTGCTGCCACAGTTGAACCTGGAGGCCTCCGCGTTGCGCCGGGAGATCGGCGGTCGCCCGGAAAGCGACTCGGTGATGTCGCTGCGCTTTCGCATGGATACCTTCCAGGGGCTTTCCAACTTCCGCCGGCCGACCGCTGCGCAACAGCGTCTGGAGTCGGCGCAATGGACGGCCGATGCGATGCAACGTGACATCCGCCGGCAGTTGCAGACGCTGTTCGATAATGGCGACACCCTGCGCTGGCGGGAACAGTCGCTGAGCCAGCAGGTGACGGAGTCGGAGCAGGTGGGCGAGCTGTACCGCGAGCAGTTCGAGGTCGGCCGGCGCGACGTGATCGACTTGCTCAACGTGCAGCGCGAACGCTTCGAGGCCGAGCGGCAATTGATCAATCTGCACATCGAGCGCAAGCGCATCGAGTACCGGGCGGCCGCGCAGGTCGGGCTGTTGGGGGCATTACTGGAGAATCGGTTGAATCATGGAAGTTGAACAATCCCCGGATAATGTCGTGACCCTGAACCACGACGACCCGCTGCGCCAGGGCCTGCTGCTGCTGTGCCGGCAACTGGGCCGGCCGCTGGGCGACGCCGAGCTGGTCGACGGCCTGGCACTGGAGCACGGACGCCTGCCGCTGCGCCTGGTCGCCCGCGCCCTGCGCCGCGCCGACATCACTGCCAGGGTCGCGGAGCTGCCGTTGCGGCAGATGGACGCCTACCTGCTGCCGGCCCTGCTGTTGCTCGATGATGGCCGCAGCCTGCTGCTGGTTGGCATCGAGGGTGAGCAGTACGAGGTGCTGGTGCCGCAGAGCGACGGCGGCCGTGAGTGCATGGCGCTGCCCGTTCTGGAGGCGCTTTACAGCGGCACGGCGGTGTTCGCCAAGTGCCGCTACCACCCCGACGGGCGGGTGGGCGACTACGCCAGCGGCCTGCCGGAGCACTGGTTCTTCGGGCCGCTCAAGCGGCTCTGGCGCTCTTATGCGGAAGTAACGGCGGCGGCCCTGGTGGCCAACGTCCTGGCCGTCGCCTCGGCGCTGTTCGCCATGCAGGTGTACGACCGCGTGGTACCCAACGCGGCCTTCGATACCCTCTGGATACTCGCCAGCGGCGTGGCCCTGGCGATCATCGTCGACGGGGTATTGCGGATCCTTCGCGGGCACCTGCTGAACGTTCTCGGCAAGCGCCTGGACCTGCAGTTGTCGAGCCTGCTGTTCGCACGTGTGCTGAGCACCCGGATCGCCGCCAAACCGGCGTCGATGGGCGCGTTCAGTACCCAGGTGCGTGAGTTCGAGTCGGTCCGCGAATTCTTCACTTCGTCCAGCGCCGCGTTGATCAGCGACCTGCCGTTCGTGGTGATCTTCCTGTTGATCATTGCCGTGATCGGTGGCCATGTGGTCTGGGTGCCGCTGGTGGCCTGCGTGTTGATGCTGCTGCCGGGGCTGCTGACCCAGCGCCTGCTGGGGCACCTGTCGCGGCAGAACCTGCGCGAGGGGGCGATGAAGAACAGCGTGCTGCTGGAAGCCTTCGAACACCTGGAGACGGTCAAGGCTGCGCGTGCCGAAGGCCGCTGCCGCCAGCAGTGGGAGACGCTCACCGGGGAACTGGCCGGTACCGCAATGAAGACCCACGCCTTGGCCTCGACGCTCAGCTATTCGGCGAGCATCGTCCAGCAACTGTGCTATGTCGGGGTGGTGGTGTTCGGCGTCTACCGGATAAGCGACGGCGCGATGACCGTCGGTGCCCTGGTGGCCTGTTCGATCCTTGCCTCGCGGGCCATCGCACCGCTGTCCCAGGCTGCTGCCATTCTTGGCCGCTGGCAGCACACCAAGGTGGCGCTGGAGGGCCTCGACCAGCTGATGTCCGCCGAGCAGGAGCGGCCCGCCGGCAAGCGCTTCGTGCACCGCGACCGGCTGCACGGGCATTACCGCCTGGAGGCGCTGCGCCTGGCCCACGGCGACAGCCCACCGGTGGTCGACGTGCAGGCGCTGAACATCCAGGCCGGCGAGCGGGTGGCGCTGCTTGGCGGCAACGGCGCCGGCAAGTCGACCCTGCTGCGGCTGCTCAGCGGCCTGCTCGACGCGCAATCCGGCCGGCTGTTGCTGGACGATATCGCCCTGAGCCAGCTCGACCCGGCCGACCGCCAGCGCGGCATCGGCTACTTGCCGCAGGACGTGGCGCTGTTCCACGGCAGCCTGCGCGAAAACCTCAACCTGGCCAACGCCGCGCTGGGTGACGAGGAATTGCTGGAAGCCCTCGATGGCGTGGGGCTGGGCACTTTCGTACGCGCCCACCCGTTGGGGCTGGACATGCCGATCCAGGGCAACGCCAGCCTCTCCGGTGGCCAGCGCCAGGCGGTGGGGTTGGCCCGCGTACTGTTGCAGGACCCGCCGATCCTGCTGCTCGACGAGCCGACCGCGGCCTTCGACCAGAACAGCGAGAAGCAGGTCATCGACTACCTGCAGAAATGGCTGGGCCGCCGTACCCTGATCATCACCACCCACAAGAAAAGCGTCTTGGCGCTGGTGGACCGTGCAGTGGTGCTGCGCAACGGCCAGGTGATCATGGACGGCCCGCTGAACCAGGTGGTGCTGGGCAACCAGGTGCAGGCGCCGCAGGTCGCCGAAGGAGCCGGCCATGGCAGCTGAAAAAAGTTCTGTAGTGCTGCGCCGGCAACTGGCCGACCCCTTGCTGGCGACCACTCACCCGGCCTATCGCCCGCTGCTCTGGACCCTGCTCGGCAGCGTCTTGCTGTTCGTCGCCTGGGCCGCCTGGGCAGAGCTCGATGAAGTGACGCGCGGCGATGGGCGGGTGGTGCCGTTCAGCCGTATCCAGAAGATCCAGAGCCTGGAAGGGGGCATTCTCGACCGTCTGCTGGTGCAGGAGGGCGACCTGGTGGAGGTCGGGCAGCCGCTCCTGCGCCTGGACGAGACGCGCTTTCTCACCAATTTCCAGGAGTCGGCCAACCAGGCCGGCGTGCTGCGCGCGGCCATCGCCCGGCTGGACGCCGAAGTGCTGGGCAAGGCGGCCATCGAGTTTCCATCGGACATCGACCCGCAAGGGCCGCTGGCGCGTTCCGAGCGCGAGCTGTTCAAGTCGCGGCGGGACAAGCTGCTCGAAGGTAGCCAGGCGATCCAGAGGCAGATCAGCCTGGCCCAGAGCCAGCTCGACCTGGTTCGCCCGCTGGTGGCCAAGCGTGCGGTGAGCCAGATGGAGGCGCTGCGCCTGAGCCAGGACATCGCTACCCTCAACGGCAAGCTCACCGAGCTGAAGAGCAGCTACTTCCAGGATGCCTACACCGAACGCTCACAGCGCAAGGCCGACCTCAGTGCCCTGGAGCCGATCGTCCAGCAGCGCCAGGACCAGTTGCGCCGTACCGGGATCGTTTCGCCGGTGCGTGGGCGGGTCAACACCGTGCTGATCAACACCCGTGGCGGGGTGATCCAGCCCGGCGAGGCGATCATGGAAGTGATCCCGGTGGAGGACCGCCTGCTGGTCGAAGCCAGGATCAAGCCGCGCGACGTGGCCTTCCTGGTGCCGGGCATGCCGGCCAAGGTGAAGATCACCGCCTACGACTTCAGTATCTATGGCGACCTCAAGGGCACCCTGGAGCAGATCAGCGCCGACACCATCGAGGAGGACACCCCGCACGGCAAGGAGTCGTACTACCAGGTGCTGATCCGCACTGACGGCAGCCAGCTCAAGCGCGGTGAGGAGGTGCTGCCGATCATCCCCGGCATGGTTGCCGAGGTGGATATCCTCAGCGGCAAGCGCAGCGTGCTCAATTACTTGCTGCGCCCGCTGATCAAGGCCCGTCTGTACTGAACTGGGGGTGTCAGGCCATCAGTACGGATGCCAGCAGCTTGATTGCCGATGTGCGGTGATGGCCGGCACTGTAGGCCAACACTATGTCGCGGCAGTACCTGGGTTCTTCGCTCAGAATCCGGGCGGTTGGCGATTGCTCCAGCAATGACGGCCATTGCGGTACCAAGGAAACACCTTGCCCCAGCGACACCAACAGGCTGATGGCCTCGAGCGCATCCAGGTCGCAAGCCACGCTGGGCGCGAGGCCCAGATCGTCCAGATAACGCTGGGTTATCAGGCCGCCCCAGGAGTCCACGGCATATCGGATATAGGGCCCGGTGGCGAGCATTGCCTGCGCTTCAGCCTGGGAGGCCGCGGCAGGTGCCAACAAGCACAGCGGTTCGCTGCGCAACGTGAGCGTTCTCAACGATTTTGCTGTCTTGAAGGGTGGCGCCACCAGAATTGCCGCATCCAGTTCCTGATTGATCAGCTTGTCATGAAGCAGTTTCGAGTCACCGGGCGTGATGGTGAGTTTGAGGTCGGGCGCGGAGGATGACAAATGCTCCAGTGCTGCCGGTACAAGGCCGGTGAGGGCGGTTGATATGGCGCCAATGCGCAGTTCCCCGGTCAGCGTATCGGCGTTCAGGTCGTTCCTGAGCTGATTGGCATGCTCGACGATGCAACGTATCCGTGGAATCAATGCCATCAGCTTTTCTGTCGGCCTTATCGCGTGTGCCTCTCTACTGAAGAGAGTGCAGCCCAAGTGTTTCTCCAGGTTTCGAATGCGCAAACTTATTGCAGCGGCTGAAACATTTGCTTTCTTTGCCGCACCCGCAATGGAGCCGCATTCAACAACAGATATGAGGCTTTCCAGATTTTGAATGTCCATAAGTAATGCTTATGCTCAGGCCAAGTGTCAGTTGGTGTACATGAATGCCGGGCGGTGTGAGGATAGTGGCTCCGTTTGAGGAGTACCATCATGTTGACACCCTTTCATGTTGCTTATCATGTCAAAGATCTGGATGAAGCAAGAAAATTCTATAAAGAGGTTCTTGGCTGTGTCGAAGGGCGTAGCACTGATACGTGGGTAGACTTCGAGTTCTTTGGTCACCAGATATCTCTGCATGTGGGCAAGCCCTTTGAAACCAGCCGCACTGGCAAGGTCGGCCCGCACCTTGTACTGATGCCTCATATCGGGGTGATATTGCCTCTGGATCGCTGGCAAGCCTTGGCTGAACGCCTTGAAGTTCTGGGCGTGCAGTTCGAAATTCCACCGGTTGTACGTTTCGAGGGTGAGCCTGGCGAGCAGAGGACAATGTTTTTCCTGGACCCAAGTGGTAACCCGATCGAAATCAAGGGGTTCAAGAATTTGAGTGCAGTCTTTGCTTCCTAGTGTCTTATAAAAACAGAGATCAGTCCTGTGAGAATAAAAATAAATTTAATCACGCAAATTGCAATTGGCCTGGCTGTCGGTATATGCGTTGGCGTGTTGTTGAATCATTTTCCCGATTACAAGGGGTGGTGGATCGAACAAGTGCTACAGCCGGCGGGCGACGCGTTTATAAAACTGATGAAAATGATCATCGTGCCGCTGGTGTTTTCCTGCATGGTGGTAGGCATAGCCGGCTCTGGCAAGCGCGCCCTGGGGCGGGTGGGAACAAAGAGTCTTGTCTATTTCTTTGTTGTGACCGGGGTCGCAATCATTTTCGGCTTGTTGGTCGGTAACGTGCTCCAGCCAGGCGCCGGTGCGGGTTTCGCCGTTTCATCGGCGAGTGAAGCAGTGCCACCGGTGCAAAATGGTTCGGCAGGGCTCGGCAAGGTATTGTTGGGCATCATTCCTGATAATGTAGTGGCCGCAATGGCAGAGGCGAAGCTGTTGTCGGTACTGTTCTTCGCCATCTTGTTCGGGGTGGCACTGTCTACGCTGGATGAACCCAGGAGGCAGCCTTTGGTTGCCGTGCTGCAGACGGTAGTGGATACCATGTTCAAGGTCACTCATATGGTCATGGCCTACTCACCGATCGGCATCTTTGCCCTGATAGCTGTCACCGTGTCGACCTTCGGGATTGATTCACTGATGCCGCTGGCAAAGCTGATAGCCATTACTTATGTGGCGGTACTGTTCTTCGCGATTGCCGTGCTGGGCCTTGTTGCCAGGGCTGTTGGCGAGAATATCTTCGAGATCATCAAGGCCTTCAAGGATGAACTGATACTGGCCTTCAGCAGCGCGAGTTCCGCCACCGTCATGCCGCAATTGATGGCCAAGACCGAAGCACGGGGTGTGCCGCGAGCTATCACATCGCTGGTGATCCCGTTGGGTTATTCATTCAATCTGGATGGCGCGTCGCTGTTTGCGGGCCTGGGTACACTGTTTATCGCGCAGGCCTACAATATTGAACTGGCCCTGGCCGACCAGGTCATGCTGGTATTCATCATGGTATTGACGTCCAAAGGCGCTGCCGGAGTGCCCGGGTTCATGTTTGTGATTCTGACTGCAACCCTGACAGCGGCAGGTTTGCCATTGGAAGGCGTGGCTCTGATTGCAGGGGTATATCGATTGATGGACATGCCCGTTACGGCATTGAACGTGCTCGGCAATGCGCTGGCGCCGATCGTGGTCGCAAAATGGGAAAGCCGCGCCGGAACATTGCCGGCTGATGTCGTGGTTACGGAGCAATCATCTCGATAGCAGAGGGGAGGCTCGTTCAGCCAAGCGTTTGGAACGGGAATTGCTGCATCCCTGAAAACCTGCCCATTTGGGGATGCGGCCATGTTTCCAGAAGATCTGTACTTCATGTTTCTCTTCGCCGTTGCCGTGTTGGCACTCGATGTGGCAGCCATCATGCTCTATCGGAGTGCCAAGCCCTGACCCGGGTTTGGGGACTTTCACCCTGAACCGGGTTTTGGTCTACAGTGCTGGGACGTCTCTGGTGTAAGGAAACAGCTATGGCAAAGCGTCGATGGGCAGTTATCGCTACCTCGATCGCGCTGGCAGTGGGGCCGGCGCTTACTTATGCCGACCCGGGTAATGGTAAAGGGCAGGGCCACGGCAAGGACAAGGGCCAGCATGGTCAAGGTCACGGGGGCTCGTATGGTGGGCCCTCGATAAACCGTGGCGATGTGCTTGGCATTCTTGACGGGCACCGCAGCTACTGGAGCGCAGGGCCGGCGCTGCCCCCCGGCATTCAGAAGAACCTGGCCCGTGGCAAACCGCTGCCGCCGGGTATCGCCAAGAAGCTGGATGGCAGGCTGCTGGGGCAACTGCCTCATTACGATGGCTATGAATGGATGCAGGCGGGTGCGGACCTGATCCTGGTGGCAGTTGCTACGGGGATTATCTACGAGGTGTTGAACGGCGCGCTGGATTGACGTCAGGCGCAGGTGTCAGCGAGCGCCCCGGCAGGTGACGCGGTGGTTGGCACCGGCTGCGCCCACAGGTACAGCGCATTCTTTCGGCAGGTGGGGGCCTTGTGGGAGCGGGCATGCCCGCGAAGCAGGCGACGCGGTGGCTGGCACCGGCTGCGCCGGTGTTCGCGGGCACGCCCGCTCCCACAGGAACGGTGCATTCTTTCGGCTGATGGGGTCCCTGTGGGAGCGGGTTCACCCGCGAAGCAGGCGACGCGATGGCTGATACCGGATACGCCGGTGTTCTCGATAGCGCCCGTTCCTCCAAAATCAGGTTTTTTCCTGCACGTTCAGTACTGAACCCTTATCGTCCGTGGTCAGCAAGCCGCTGGAGTGCGTGCCTTCCGTCTGCAGTTCGGCGAGTGGTACATCTGTAATACGGAAAAAGCTGCGACCTTGTTCACCAACCCTCAGGGTGATCAGTTTTCCATTCTGATAGAAGAATTGCGTTCTGTTGGTGTTCCTTTGCATGGTGTGTGCTCCGAAGGCTATTGGCAGATTCACTTTCCCAGCCTTCACTCACCCAGGCCACTGGCAGAAATATCAGTTGCGGCCCGTGCAGCGAGACTTTGGTTGATTGGTAAGCCAATACAACTCCCGTTAAAATGCCGCGTATCCTTGATGGCCAACTGCAAATGTCTACGTTTCGTATCTTTCTCGCCGCCGTGCTGGTCACCGGCCTTGCCGGCTGCGCAACCCCTAGCAAACCCACTGCCAGCAAACTGACCCACAAATCGCCCCAGCAGTACGCCGCCTGCGTACTGCCCAAGTGGCAAGCGCTGGCGCCACAGGCCACGCAGAAATCGATCGCCCACGGCTACCGGCTGACGGCTCCCAGCGCCGTGGCATCCGATGATGTGCTGGACGTAGTCGATTCCCGCGAGGGCAGCCGCGCGACCTTCTACAAGGGCAGCTTCCTGTCTGGCGACAAATTGCGCCAGGCTGCCAGGGAATGCCTGGACTGACTCAGTAACCCGATCCGCTAGAGCCGCCCATGCTGGGCAGGCGGGCCCTGCGCTGAGCATTGCTCCACTCGGCGCAGGTCATGAAAGCGGTATTGTCCACTTTGCCGGTGCCGTCGAAACTCACGCTGTAGGGTTGCCGGTTGTCGGCCTTGGTCAGCATGTAGTCGAAGCAGGTGCCGGGCACCACGGTGCGTTCGGTCTCGGCAGCGGGCTTGCCGCCGATCTGCATGACCTGGTCTCTGCTCATGCCGTTGGCGACTTTCGCCACCAGCGGCTGGTCGTGGTACAGCGCGGAATTGGACGAGCAGGCAGAAAGCGCTGCCAGTGCAAGGATCAGCGCGTGAAAGGGTTTGTTCATGGCAGTGCTCCGGTAGAGGACGCCGATGAAGGCAGGTGCTCCCCGCGCGAATGTGCGACCCCTGGCTCTGCGATCACACCATCAATCCGCTCGGCTTTCCATCATACTCCTGTCACGAACACGTGCCCCCTGTAGGAGCGGCCTTGTGTCGCGATGGGCTGCGTAGCAGCCCCCGGATCTTGCGTCGATGCACAGGTTGCCGGGGCCGCTACGCAGCCCATCGCGACACAAGGCCGCTCCTACAGGGATCGCACAGCCGTCTGGATTCTGGGTATCAGCCTGCATCACCGCGTTTGTTCATCTGCTCGCACTGCATCAGTGCATCCGTCCTGCTTGGATAACTGGGCTTGAGCCGCTCCTTCGCTTGGTTATCGTAAATGTCGAAACCCCCACAAACGGTAGCGGCGTAATAGCGGCTACCCACGCGGAACGACTCCTTTTCGATCGGCACAGCGGGAACGATAACGAATCTTGGTTGCATTTTTCGTGCCTCCCCAGGCAGAGACTTAAGTATTAGTCTGGCCATGGATAACCATCAAGGAGACTCATGAATAAAACACGGTTTTCGTGATCGGCAGGTCGACACCCGTACTGTCATCAAATGAAAACCCGCTGTCGTCCGATGCGAAGCACCCCGCACCCCAAGGGCATACAGTCCAATCACCCAGAACTGACGCCATGCGTCCAGATCGATGATTGGAGAGACAAGCATGTCCAAAGTCGTACGTTTCCATCAGACCGGTGGCCCCGAGGTGCTGCGCTACGAGGACGCCGAGGTCGGCGAGCCCGGCCCGGGGCAGGTGCGCTTGCGCCAGGTGGCGGTGGGCCTGAACTACGCCGATACTTATTTCCGCAACGGCACCTACCCGATCCCGCTGCCCAATGGCATCGGCGTGGAAGCGGCCGGCGTGATCGAGGCGCTGGGCGAGGGCGTGACCCAGGTGGCGGTCGGTGACCGGGTCACCTACACCGGCTTCCTCAACACCCTGGGCGCTTATTGCACCGAGCGCCTGATCCCTGCCGCCGCCCTGATCAAGCTGCCGGATACCATCGCCTTCGAAACCGCCGCCGCCATGACCATGCGCGGCCTGACCTCCGCCTACCTGCTGCGTCGGCTGCATGACTTCAAACCCGGCGACAGCGTGCTGCTGCATGCCGCTGCTGGCGGGGTCGGCCTGATCGTCGCGCAGTGGGCGCAGCTGCTGGGGCTGAACGTGATCGGCACGGTGTCCACCGAAGCCAAGGCTGAAGTGGCTCGCGCCCATGGCTGCAACCACGTCATCAACTACAGCGTCGAGGACGTTGCCACGCGCGTGCGTGAGCTGACCGACGGGGTGGGGGTGAACGTGGTGTTCGACAGCGTTGGCAAGAACACCTTCATGGGCTCGCTCGATTCGCTCAAGCGCCGCGGCCTGATGGTTTGCGTCGGCACGGCGTCAGGCACCATCCCGCCGTTCGACCCGCAGTTGCTGGCGATCAAGGGCTCGCTGCAGCTCACCCGCCCGGCACTGGCCGACTTCATCGCCGACCCGGCGGAAAAGGCCGACCTGGCCGGCGAGCTGTTCGATCACGTCGGCAGCGGGCGCATCCGTATCGAGATCAACCAGCACTACGCACTGCAGGATGCCGTCCAGGCCCACCGTGACCTGGAAGCGCGCAAGACCACCGGCTCGTCGATCTTCGTCATCTGAAGAGGGCAACAGCATGCACATCGAACAACTGACCTGCGCGATCGGTGCCGAGGTAAGTGGGGTCAACCTGGCCGACGCGATCCACGACGACGACCTGTTCGCCCAGCTTCGCGCGCAGTTGCTCCGGCACCGTGTGCTGTTCCTGCGCGACCAGCACTTCAGCCGCGCCGAACACGTGGCGTTCGCCCGTCGCTTCGGCGACCTGGAGGACCACCCGGTGGCCGGCAGCGACCCGGAGCATCCGGGCCTGGTACAGATCTACAAGCGCCCGGACCAGCCCAATGACCGCTATGAAAATGCCTGGCACACCGACGCCACCTGGCGCGAGGCCCCGCCGATGGGCTGTGTGCTGCGCTGCATCGAATGCCCGCCCGTGGGCGGCGACACGATGTGGGCGAACATGGTGCTGGCCTATGAAAACCTGCCAGGCGATGTGAAGGCCAAGATCGAAGGCCTGCGCGCCCGTCACAGCATCGAGGCCAGCTTTGGCGCCGCCATGCCGCTGGAAAAGCGCCTGGCGCTGAAGGCGCAGTTCCCCGATGCCGAGCACCCGGTGGTGCGCACCCACCCGGAAACCGGCGAGCAGGTGCTGTTCGTCAACGCCTTCACCACCCATTTCAGCAACTACCACACCCCGCAGCGGGTGCGCTTCGGGCAGGACGCCAACCCCGGTGCCAGCGACCTGCTGCGTTACCTGATCAGCCAGGCCTACCTGCCGGAGTACCAGGTGCGCTGGCGCTGGAAGCCCAACAGCGTGGCGATCTGGGACAACCGCAGCACCCAGCACTACGCCGTCATGGACTACCCGCCGTGCCACCGCAAGATGGAGCGCGCCGGGATCAAGGGCAGCCCCACGTTCTGAGTTCGTCGCCGTCGCTGGCGGCAACCGCACAATAACAATAGCGAGGACTACAGCATGCAATTCTTCGACGATTCGTTGCACCCGGAAAACATGGAAAAGGTGGTGATCACCGTGGCCCCCTATGGCCCGGAGTGGATGCCCGAAGATTTCCCTGAAGACATTCCCCTGACCATGGACGAGCAGGTGCAGAAGGCCGTCGACTGCTTTGATGCAGGTGCCACCGTACTGCACCTGCACGTGCGCGAACTGGACGGCAAGGGCTCCAAGCGCCTGTCCAAGTTCAACGAGCTGATCGCCGGGGTGCGCGAAGCGGTGCCGGACATGATCATCCAGGTTGGCGGATCGATTTCCTTTGCCCCGGAAAGCGAAGGCGAGGCGGCCAAGTGGCTGTCGGACGACACCCGGCACATGCTCGCCGAGCTGACGCCGCGCCCCGACCAGGTGACCGTGGCCATCAACACCACGCAGATGAACATCATGGAGTTGCTGTACCCCGAGTACCTGGAAGGTACCTCGCTGGCCAGCCCGGCGATTCATGCCGCCTATAGCGAGATGACTGTGCCGGCCGGCCCGGCCTGGGTCCGCGAGCACCTGCGCCGCCTGCAGGCCAGCAACATCCAACCGCATTTCCAGCTGACCGGCATGCATGCCCTGGAGACACTCGAGCGCATCGTCCGCCGTGGTGACTACATGGGCCCGCTGAACCTGACCTGGATCGGCATTGGCGGCGGTTTCGACGGCCCCAACCCGTTCAACTTCTTCAACTTCATCCACCGCGCGCCGGACGGTTGCACCCTGACCGCCGAATCGTTGCTGAAGAACGTGCTGCCGTTCAACACCATGGCCCTGGCCATGGGCCTGCACCCACGCTGCGGCAACGAAGACACCATCATCGACCAGCATGGCAAGCGCTTCACCTCGGTGCAGCAGATCCAGCAGACCGTGCGTGTGGCCCATGAGCTGGGCCGCGAGATTGCCAGCGGCAAGGAAGCACGCGCCATTTACCGCATCGGGCAGCAGTACGACAGCATCGAGCAGACCCTCGAGGCCAACGGCATGGCGCCGAATCGCCAGCCGGGCGTGAAGGGCGTGCCGCAGCGCTGACTTCACTGGCCTGCGCTGGCCTTTGTAGGAGCGGCCTTGTGTCGCGACAGGGCTGCACAGCAGCCCCGGCAATAGTTGAGTTGACGCTTCACTCGGGGGCCGCTTTGCGGCCCATCGCGACACAAGGCCGCTCCTACAGGGGGCGTGCCAATGCATAAGAACAAGAAAAACCCACATCACCCCAAGGAGGCAACATGGCCACCTATCTCGCCAGTGCCGAAGATTCCGGCACCGACACCGCCCACAGCGTCCCCCGGCGCTATGCCTGGGTGGTCTTCGCCCTGACCTTTGGGCTGTTGATCTCCGACTACATGTCGCGCCAGGTGCTCAATGCGGTGTTCCCGCTGCTCAAGGGCGAATGGGCATTGAGCGACAGCCAGCTCGGCCTGCTCAGCGGTATCGTCGCGCTGATGGTCGGTCTGCTGACCTTCCCGCTGTCGCTGCTGGCCGACCGCTTCGGCCGGGTGCGCAGCCTGGTGCTGATGGCTGTACTGTGGAGCCTGGCCACCCTCGGCTGCGCCCTGGCGGAAAACTACCCGCAAATGTTCGTCGCGCGGTTTCTGGTGGGGGTAGGCGAGGCGGCCTACGGCAGTGTCGGCATCGCCGTGGTGGTCGCCGTGTTCCCCCGCGACATGCGCTCGACCCTGGCCGGCGCGTTTATGGCCGGTGGCATGTTCGGCTCGGTGCTGGGCATGGCCATGGGCGGTGTACTGGCCCAGCACCTGGGCTGGCGCTGGGCATTCGCCGGCATGGCGCTGTTCGGCCTGGTGCTGGCGATGCTGTACCCGCTGATCGTCAAGGAGGCGCGTATTGCGCCTAAATGCGTGCAGCAGTCGCAAGGCAAGGCCGGCCGCCCGCTGCGCACCCTGTACAGCAGCCGTTCGGTCATCGCGGCCTACGTCGGCAGCGGGCTGCAGCTGTTCGTCGGCGGCACCGTGATCGTGTGGATGCCCAGCTACCTGAACCGCTATTACGCCATGGGCACCGACCGCGCCGGGGCTATTGCGGCAGTCATCGTGCTGTGCAGCGGCATCGGCATGATCCTCTGCGCCATGCTCTGCGACCGCCTCGGGCGGCAGCGCCCGGACCGCAAGATCAGCCTGGCCATCGCCTACTGCCTGGGCAGCTGCGCGCTGTTGTCCCTCGCTTTCGCGCTGCCAGCCGGCACCGCCCAACTGGTGCTGATCTGCCTGGGCATGATGATCGCCGCCGGGACCAACGGCCCATCCAGTGCCATGGTCGCCAACCTCACCCACGCCTCGGTGCACGGCACCGCGTTTGCCACCCTGACCCTGGCCAACAACCTGTTGGGCCTGGCCACCGGGCCGCTGATCACCGGGCGCGTTTCCGACCTGGTCGGCCTGCATGCCGCCTTCCAGCTGGTGCCGCTGATGAGCATCGGCGCAGCGGCGGTGTTTTTCCTCGCCAAACGTCATTACCACCGCGACATGGATCGTCTGCACGCACCGGCACACGACGCTGCCGACGCACCCCGGGAGTTGAAACCGTGAAACAGCTGTTGTCCGTCGAAGTGTTCTTCGATTTCGTCTGCCCGTGGTGCCTGATTGGCCAGCGGCACCTGCAGGCCGCCCTGTTGCTGTTGCAGCGCGAACAGCCGCAAGTGCAGGTACAACTGCAATGGCGAGGTGTGCAGTTGTTGCCTGGCTTGCCCGCCGCTGGCGTGCCGTTCCATGCCTTCTATCTGCAACGCCTGGGAAGCGAGGAGGCGGTACGCGAGCGCCAGGCCCAGGTGCGCGGCGCTGCCCGTGTGGTAGGCGAGGACATCGACTTCTCGCGTATCCGCCGCATGCCCAACACCGGCAATGCCCATCGGCTGCTGCAGCGGGCTGCCCAGTTGCTCGAAGCAGCGCAACTGGAAGCCTTGCTGGCGCAGCTGTTCATCGCCTATTTCCACCAGGGCCGCGACCTGGGGGATAGCCGCACCTTGCTCGACGTCGCACAGTGTTGCGGGCTGGATGCCGCGCAGGTAGTCGACTGCCTGCGTGACGACGGCAGCCCGTTCCTCGATGGGGCCGGGCGCGCTGGCAGTGCCGTGCCGCGTTTCCGTTTCAATCAGGGGCCGCTCGTTGCGGGTGCACAGCCTGCCGAGGTGCTGTATGCGGCCATGACCGAAGCGCTGCAAGAGGTTGAGAGGGCATGACCCGGCGCATTGCATTGGCCCCCCATCAGGTGCCGGAACGTGACGGCCGTGTGCTGTTGGCCTGCGAAGGGCGCAGCGTGGCGCTTTTCAACGTTGCCGACTCGTTCTATGCCATCGAAGACAGCTGCCCGCACCAGGGCGCGTCGTTGTGCGGCGGGCGGCTGGAAGGCCGTGTCATCCAGTGCTGCGCGCATGGCCTGCGCTTCGACCTGGCCAGCGGCTACCTGGTCAATTCCAGGGCCTTGAAAGTTGCCAGCTACCCGGTCGAGCAGCAGGGCGGGCAGGTCTACATCGTGTTTGACAGTGAGGAGGCGGGGCAATGAATACACTGGCACTTGGCGCTACCCATCAGCGTATCCGCACCCTCGCCCCGGGGGTGGTGGTCAGCCTTGTCGTCGGCGCGGCCGCCAGTTTCCTCGGTGAGCATTACGCGGCCCCGGTCATGCTGTTTGCCTTGCTATTGGGGATGGCGCTGAACTTTCTCGCGGTCGACGGCCCCTGCAAGGCCGGTATCGAGTTCACCGCCCGCACGGTACTGCGCCTGGGCGTGGCGCTGCTTGGCATGCGCATCACCCTTGACCAGATTGCCAGCCTGGGCTGGAAGCCCGTGGCCCTGGTCGTGACCCTGGTGGTGGTGACCATCCTGGTCTCGGTGGTGGTGGCCAAGGTGCTGGGGTTTTCACGGCTGTTCGGCATGCTCACCGGCGGTGCCACGGCCATTTGCGGTGCCTCGGCTGCGCTGGCGCTGGCAGCTGCCTTGCCACAGCACCCGCGCAAGGAGCATGCAACGCTGTTCACCGTGATCGGCGTGTCGGCGCTGTCGACCCTGGCGATGATCCTCTACCCGATGATTGCCCAGTGGTTGCACCTGTCCCCGGCGCAGGCCGGGGTCTTCCTCGGTGCGACCATCCACGACGTGGCGCAGGTGGTGGGGGCGGGCTACAGCATGTCTACCGAGACCGGCGACATCGCCACGGTGGTCAAGCTGATGCGGGTGGCCATGCTGTTGCCGGTCATTGTCTGCGCGGCCATGATCACCCGGCGCCAGGGCCTCAAGGCCGGTGGCCAGCGGCCGCCCTTGCTGCCATGGTTCGCGGTCGGCTTCCTGCTGCTGGCGTGCGTCAACAGCACAGGCTGGGTACCCACCGCGGTGCAAGCCGGTATCAACGACCTGTCGCGCGGCTGCCTGGTGGTGGCGATCAGTGCCCTGGGCATGAAAACCCAACTCAAGGCGCTGGCCGCGGTCGGGCTGAAACCCATTGCGCTGATGGTGGGGGAGAGCGTGTTTCTTGTGCTTTTGGTGCTGGCGTTGATGAATTGGGTGGGTTCGGCTTGAGATGTGTGGCGCCTGTGAGATCGAGCGCCGCCCGCGCGGCGCTTCGCAGCACAAGGCTGCTCCTACATCTGTTTCGGGCCAATAACGCCTGTTCCAATGCACGCGACCGCCTTGTTTGCCCGGCACAATATCGAGGTGGGCACCAAGGGCCCGCGCGCGTCTGCCTCAGGAATAACTGGCCCGAAACAGATGTAGGAGCAGCCTTGTGCTGCGAAGCGCCGCGCGGGCGGCGCTCGATCTCACAGGCACCGCAAATCTAAGCTCAGGCGCCTGGCGGCCCTGACGCGATCTGATCAAAATTCTGTGCCCGCCAACTAGCCGGCGGCATGCCGAACTGGGCGATGAACCAGCGGGTGAACGAGCTGGGCATCGAATAACCCAGCATGTCGGCGATACGCCCCAGCGAATAGCCGGGGTTTTCCAGGTAGCGCATCACCAGGTCACGGCGCACGCTGTTGATCAGGTCCTTGAAGGTCAACCCGCTTTCTTCCAGGCGCCGCTGCAGGGTGCGCACGTTCATGCCCTGGGTCTGTGCCACCTGCTCGATGGTGGCGCGGCCCATGGGCAGCAGCAGGTAGATGGTCTTGCGCAACTCCAGCTCCAGGGACGGCGTGCCGCCCGCCGGCAGGCTGTCCAGATAGCGCTGCGCCAGGCGCGCCATGGCCTCGTTGGCCTGCGGGCTGGCGCTGTCGAGGTCGGCGGCCGGGCAGACGATACCGTTGAACTCGCTGCCGAACACCAGCGTGCAGCCGAAAATGCGCCGATGGGTGGCCAGGTCGGCGGGAGGCGCGTGGGTGAAGTTGGCGCTGATCGGGTGCCAATGCGCACCTAGCAGCGCCGCGCACAGGCGCATCATCACGCCGATCGCCAGCTCGGTGGCCTGGCGGCTGCAGGGCGCGCGTTCGTTGATCACCTCCTCACGGATGACCACGGTCTTGCCGGCTTCCTCGATATGAATGGCCAGGGCGTCATTGAGCAGGTGACGGTACTGCACGATTACCTGCAGCGCATCACGCAGGGTGCGTTGGTGGCTGAGCAGCAGGCTGATTTCGCCGAAGTCCGACAGTTGCCGCAACTCGGCCATGCGCAGGCCGAAACTTTCGCAACGGGTGGTGCTGGCGGAGGCTTCCAGCAAGGTAATGACGCTGGCAACCGGGATACGCCGGTTGGGGTCATCGAGCAACGCGGCGCTGAGGCCAACCTGTGCCAACAGTGCATGGGGATTGAGGCCCAGGTGGCGGGACACCTCAAGGTAATTGGTCAAGCTGGCGGCACGGACTAGGGCAGGCATTTTTTGTTGTTATCCATGTTTTCCAGGCTAACTGCTGCTTTTTTGTAGGAGCAGCCTTGTGCTGCGAAGAGGCCGGTACGACCGACATCACTGTTATGGCCTTTAGGGCCTCTTCGCAGCACAAGGCTGCTCCTACAAAAAGCGAGCGGCTGATTGGTTTTATAGCCTGCGTGTCATGAATTGAAAAGCAAAGCCCTGTCTTGGCCATTGTCATCAAATGAAAAGCCCCTGACGCCCAATGTGAAGCACCCGGTGGGTGGGCTGTTTACTGTGAACCTCAAGAGCTACACCGCACACGAGGTTCACCGTGGAAAAACTGCAAACCACTGCCACCGTGCTGATCGTCCCCGGCCTGCGCGACCATGTCGCCGAACACTGGCAGACCCTGCTCGCAGGCCGCCTGGCCAAGGTGCGCAGCGTACCGCCACTGCAAGTCGACGGCCTGAGCTGCACGGCCCGGGTCGAGGCGATCCAGCGCGAACTGGACCAGATCGATGGTGAAGTGATCCTGGTAGCGCACAGCGCTGGCGTGCTGATGGTCGCCCACTGGGCGGCGCGCTACCGGCGGCCGATCAAGGGTGCATTGCTGGCGGCGCCGCCCGACCTGAACGCGCAATGGCCGGCCCACTACCCAAGCCCGGCCAGCCTGGCCGAGCACGGCTGGTCACCATTGCCCCAGGCGCCGCTGCCGTTCCCCAGCATTGTCGCGGCCAGCAGCAACGACCACCTGGCCAGCTTTGCCGCGGCCAGCGCCCTGGCCCAAGGCTGGGGTAGCGAACTGGTCGCACTGGGGGCCGTCGGCCACCTCAACCCGGCCTCCGGCTTCGGCCCTTGGCCGCAGGCCGAGGCGTTCATCCAGCGACTGGACCAGCCCAACCTGCAATAGCGCATGGACGCCCCAGCCACGCTCGCAAAAGACGAGCGGCGAAAAAAACAATAACAATACGTGGAGCCATCGTAATGCCAGAACACCGCATTCACCGTGCTGTGAAACCACAGCGCTGCCTGCTCGCCTGCGCCATCGGCCTGCTCACGCTGCCCGCCGCCCAGGCGTTCGAAGTCGATACCGGTAATGAAAACTGGGCCGTGCGCTTCGACAACACCGTCAAGTACAACTACGGCGTACGCACCGAAAGCGCCGACAAGCGCATGCTGGGCACGCCCAACAGCAACGACGGTGACTACAACTTCCGCAAGGCCGGCACCAACATCACCAACCGGGTCGACCTGCTGACCGAACTGGATGTGGTCTACCAGGGCAATACCGGGTTCCGCGTCAGCACCGCCAGCTGGTACGACAAGGCCTATGACAACACCGGTTCCAATAGCAACCCGTTCGTCAACGGCAACGGTGACCAGTCCGGCATCAACCCCAGCCTCAATGGCCTGCCCGGCACCGGTGTGCCGTTGGGCAGCCCGCACCTGAGCAACTACGCCCAGCGTTACTACAGCGGCCCGTCCGGTGAAGTGCTGGATGCCTTCGTGTTCTTCAGCCGTGAAGTCGGCGAGGCTTCACAGGTCAGCGCCAAGCTGGGCCAGCACAACCTGTTCTGGGGTGAAACCCTGCTCAACCCGGTGCACTCGCTGAGCTACGGCCAGTCGGGCCTCGACCTGGCCAAGCTGGCCGCTTCGCCGGGCACCGAGGCCAAGGAGCTGTTCGTGCCGCGCAACCAGCTGTCGACCTCGTTCCTGGTCAACTCCGAACTGACCCTGGGCGCCCAGTACTTCTTCGACTGGGACGCCGCCCGCCTGCCCGAAGCCGGTACCTACTATGGCGGCTCGGACGTGGTAGGCGAGGGCGCCCAAAGCTTCCTGCTCGGCCACACCGGTACACCCGGGCTGATCCCGGTGCGCGGTGCGCTGACCACCATCCGCCGTGGCCATGACCTGAACCCGGGCAAGAGCGGCGACTGGGGCATCATGGCCAAGTGGTCGCCCGAGTGGCTGGGCGGCACCCTCGGCTTCTACTACCGCAAGACCTCCGAGATCCTCCCGCAGGCCTGGCTCGACGCGCGCGGCATGACCGTCGCCAACGGCCCGTTCGGCAACCCGCCGGGCAGCCGCCAAGGCGCAGTTGGCAACCTGTACAACTCGCTGCAAAGCACTACTTACCAGTTCGCCTACTCCGACGACATCGACATCTATGGCCTGAGCCTGTCCAAGGATGTGGGCGGCATCAGTGTCGGCAGCGACCTGAACATCCGCCACAACATGCCGCTGGCGAGCATCCCGGCAATCGTCAGCGCCCCCGGCCAGGGTGGCCTGGGCGGCGGCTTCGGCCTGCTGCCGGCACGCCTGCCCAGCAGCGGGGTGATCTACGACGTGCCCAAGGATGGCGACGGCCTGAGCGCCACCGGCGACACCCTGCACTGGACCTTGAACGGCCTGATGACCATTGGCGATACGCCGCTGTTCGATTCGGCAACCCTGCTAGGCGAGCTGTTCTACAGCAACCTGCTCAAGCTCGATAGCCACAACGAGGCCTTGTACAAGGGCAAGAGCAGCTACCGCGGCATCGACAAGGCCACCCGCGACAACTGGGGCATCGCCGTCAACTTCACCCCTACCTGGTACCAGGTACTGCCTGGCATGGACCTGAGCATGCCGCTGTCGGTCAACGTCGGCCTCGACGGCGTGTCGCCGGTGCAGGGCGGTGGCGCCGAGAACACCGGCAACTATGCGGTGGGCGTGAGCGCCGCGATCTACAACCAGTACTTCGTCGACCTCAAGTACGTCGACAGTTTCGGTGAGACCAAGGCCTGCAAGGACGGCCAGACCGACGGCAGCACCCCCAACGCCCTGGACGGCGAACAGGATTACACCTGCTACGGCGGCGGCTACGCCTCCTTCTCCGGCGGTGGTGCCACCACCGAGGACCGTGGCGCCCTGTACCTGACCGTCAAGACGACCTTCTGAGTCATGTTTCCTACAGCCTACACAGGAAGACAACCATCATGAATTTCGTACGTACCCTGCTGGCCTCGTGCCTGTCACTGGCCGCCCTGAACGCTGCCCAGGCCGCCGTTTCCACTGACCAGGCCGCGCGCCTGGGCACCAGCCTGACCGTCATCGGCGCGGAAAAGGCCGGCAACGCCGATGGCTCGATCCCGGCCTACCAGGGCGGCCTGCTGACGCCGCCAGCCAGCTACCAGAGCGGCGCCAGCATGCGCCCCGACCCGTTCGCCAGCGACAAGCCGCTGCTGGTCATCGATGGCAAGAACGCCGAGCAGTACAAGGGCCAACTGACCGCCACCACCCTGGAACTGCTCAAGCGCTACCCCAGCTACCGCGTCGATGTGTACCCGACCCACCGTAGCGTGGCGCTGCCGCAAGCGGTACTCGACAACACCCGCAAGAACGCCACTGCCGCCAACAGCAAGGAGGGCGGCACTGCGGTAGACAACGTGCTGCCGGGCATCCCGTTCCCCATTCCGCAGAACGGCGCCGAGGCCATGTGGAACTTCCTGCTGCGCTATCAGGGCGTGAGCATGACTGCCAAGTACGACTCGTGGAACGTCGACGCTGCTGGCAAGCCATCGCTGTCGACCACCGGCCAGGCCAATATCAGCTACCCGATCTACGAAGACATGACCAAGCCGATCGGTGCCAAGGACACCTACTACCAGATGAAACTGGTGTACACCGGGCCCGCACGCCGTGCCGGCGAAGCGATGATGCTGCGCGATGCCGCCAACCCGCTGGTGCAGCCACGCAGTGCCTGGCAGTACCTGCCGGGCCAGCGCCGGGTCAAGCTGGCGCCGAACCTGGCCTACGACACGCCCAACCCGGGCACCTCCGGTTCGGGTACCTACGATGACGTGTTCGTCTTCAACGGTGCGCTGGACCGCTACGACTGGACCCTGGTCGGCAAGCAGGAAATGTACGTGCCGTACAACACCTACCAGCTGACCTACAACACCGACGTCAAGCAGGTGATCACCCCCAACCACCTGGCGCCGCAGTTCGTGCGCTGGGAGAAGCACCGGGTGTGGGTGGTGGAAGGCAAGCTCAAGGACGGTGCGCGCCATATCTACCACAAGCGCCGCTTCTACCTCGACGAAGACAGCTGGATCGCCCTGGCCTCGGACCAGTACGACGCCCGTGGCCAGCTGTACCGCGGCTCGTTCGCCTTCCTCACCCAGAGCTACGACAAGCAGACCCCGGACGCCACGCCGTTCATGATCTACGACCTGATCGGCGGCACCTACAACCTCAATGGCGTGGTCGGCGCCTACGGCGGCATCCGCTACATCGACCCGCTGTCGAAAACCCAGTGGTCGCCCGAGTCGCTGGCCGGCAACGGCATTCGCTGAACGCACGGAGCAGAGGTGGCAATGTCTGTCTTCAAACGATGCAGCGTGGTAGTTCTGGCTTTGGCCGCGCTGCAGGGCGCGGCCCAGGCTGCGCCCTTCACCGATGTGCTGGACCTGCCCGCCATGCCCAGCGCCCTGGTCGCCAGCAGCGCCTTGCGCGATGTAACCCTGGCCGGCCAGCGCCTGGTCGCTGTGGGCCCGCGTGGGCACATCCTGTACTCCGACGACCACGGCGCGCACTGGCAGCAGGCTCAGGTGCCGGTCAGCGCCGACCTTAATGCCGTGAGCTTCGCCACGCCCGAGCTGGGCTGGGCGGTTGGCCACGATGGCGTGGTGCTGCACAGCCGTGATGGCGGCGTGCACTGGCAGAAGCAGCTGGATGGCCGGGCGCTGGCCGAACAACTGCCGGGCACGGGTAGCGACAATGCCTTGCTCGACGTGTGGTTCAGCGATGCCCGCAATGGCTATGCGGTCGGCGTGTTCAACCTGCTGTTGCGCACCGTTGACGGCGGCGAGCACTGGCAGCCCTGGCTCGACCACAGCGATAACCCGCAAGGCCTGCACCTGACCAGCCTGGCCGCGGTGGGTGACGAGCTGTACATCACCGGCGAGCAAGGCCTGCTGCTGAAGCAGGACGGTGAGCGCTTCAGCCGTGTCGAGACACCCTACGCCGGCACACTGTTCGGTGCTGTCGGCAAGCCTGGCGTACTGCTGGTCTACGGCCTGCGTGGGCATGCCTACCGCAGCACCGATGGCGGCCGGCAATGGCAACCGGTCAGCACGGGTGTGAACACCAGCCTCACCGCCGCCGGTGTCGACCGTGACGGCCAGCTGTGGCTGGCCAGCCAGGCTGGCGACCTGCTGCTCAGCCGGGATGATGGCGCAAGCTTCAGCCCGGTGCCGCAAAGCGCCCGTGGCCCGGTGACCGCGCTCGCCACCGATACCGGCAACGGCCTGGTACTGGTGGGCGAGCGGGGCGTGCGCAACCAGGCCGGTAACCCCACGCTGCACCCATAACAAGAGAAGACCCTGATGGCCGCTACCCGCCAAGACACCCTGCCGGTAATCCGCAACCTCGACGATTTCGACCCACGCTCGGGCAATTGTCTGGAGCGCCTGGTGTTCAACCATCGCCTGCCGTTCCTGCTGTGCATGCTGCTGGCGACCCTGGTGCTGGGCTACATGGCGCTGACCCGCCTGGAGCTGCGCCCCAGTTTCGACAAGATGCTGCCGCAGAGCCACCCCTACATCCAGAACTACCTGGAAAACCGCCCATCACTGCGTGGCCTGGGCAACGCGGTGCGGGTGGTGGTGGAGAACACCCAGGGCGACATCTTCGACCCGGGCTACCTGCAGACCCTGCGCCATATCAACGACGAGCTGTTCCTCAGCCAGGGCGTGGACCGGGCCTGGGTGAAGTCGCTGTGGAGCCCTGCGGTGCGCTGGACCGAGGTGACCGAGGAGGGCTTCCAGGGCGGCCCGGTGATGCCCGATGGCTACCAGGGCGCTGCGGGTGACATCGAGCAGCTGCGGCAGAACATCGAGCGCGCCAACATCGTCGGCAGCCTGGTGGCGCGCGACTTCAAGTCGAGCATGCTGGTCGTGCCGCTGCTCGACCAGGATTCGGCCACCGGCAAAGGCCTCGACTACCACGCCTTCTCGCAGAAGCTCGAACAACTGCGCAGCCAGTATCAGGCCAGCGGCCAGTACCGCATCCATGTGATCGGCTTCGCCAAGCTGATGGGCGACCTGATCGACGGGCTGATCCAGGTGATGGCGTTCTTCGCCCTGGCGGTGCTGACCAGTCTGCTGATCATTTACTGCTATACCCGTTGCGTACGCAGCACCCTGCTGGTGGTGCTGTGTTCGCTGACCGCGGTGGTGTGGCAGCTGGGCATCGTCGCCTGGCTGGGCTACGCCATCGACCCGTATTCGATCCTGGTGCCATTCCTGATCTTTGCCATCGGCGTATCCCATGCGGCGCAGAAGATGAACGGCATCCTCCAGGACATCGGCCGTGGAACCCACCGTCAGGTGGCAGCGCGCTATACCTTCCGCCGCCTGTTCGTGGCCGGGGTGACTGCGTTGCTGGCCGATGCGGTGGGCTTTGCCGTGCTGATGCTGATCGACATCCCGGTAATCCAGGACCTGGCGATCACCGCCAGCATCGGCGTGGCGGTGCTGATCTTCACCTCGCTGCTGCTGATGCCGGTGGCGCTGTCTTATGTTGGTGTTGGCCGCAAGGCTGCCGAGCGGGCCCTGCATATCGACGCCCGCGCAGCCCAGCACCGCGGCTTCGGCCGGCTGTGGGACCTGCTCGACCGCTTCACTGAACGCAAATGGGCCAGCGCCGCACTGCTGGTGGCCCTGGCCCTGGGCGTCCTCGGCATCTGGGGCAGCCTGCAACTGAAAATCGGCGACCTCGACAGCGGTGCCCCCGAGCTGCGCGCCGACTCCCGCTACAACCTCGACAACGCCTACATCACCCAGCACTACGCGCTGTCCAGCGATACCTTCGCGGTCATGGTCAAGACCGCTCCGGAAGGCTGCCTGCAATACCAGACACTGGTCCTTGCCGACCGCCTGGCCTGGGAGCTGCAGCAATTGCCGGGTGTGCAGACCACCGTGTCGCTGGCCAACGCAGTGCGCCAGATCACCGCCGGCACCTACGAAGGCAACCCGCGCCTGAACAGCCTGCAGCGCAACCAGGACGTGCTCAACTACGCCGCCCAGCAGGCCTCGGTCAATGCCCCCGAGCTGTTCAACAACGACTGCTCGCTGATGCCGGTAATCGCCTACCTCAAGGACCATCGCGCCGACACCCTGGCCCAGGTGGCCGCCGTGGCCGAGCGTTTTGCCCAGGCCAACAGCAGCGCCGAACAGCAGTTCCTGCTGGCCGCCGGCAGCGCCGGCATCGAGGCCGCCACCAACGTAGTGGTCCGCGAGGCCAACCACCGCATGCTGTTGCTGGTGTACCTGGCGGTCACGCTGTTCTGCCTGTTCACCTTCCGTAGCTGGCGCGCCACGCTGGTGGCGATCCTGCCGCTGATGCTCACCTCGGTGCTGTGCGAGGCGCTGATGGTAGCCATGGGCATTGGCGTCAAGGTCGCCACCTTGCCGGTGATCGCCCTGGGCGTAGGCATCGGCGTGGACTACGCGCTGTACCTGCTCAGCGTGCAACTGCACTACCAGCGCGCCGGGTTGAGCCTGGCCCAGGCCTACCAGAAAGCCGTGGCCTTCACCGGCCGGGTGGTCGGGCTGGTCGGCATTACCCTGGCCGCCGGCGTGGTCGGCTGGGCCTGGTCGCCGATCAAGTTCCAGGCCGACATGGGCCTGCTGCTGACCTTCATGTTCCTGTGGAACATGCTCGGTGCGCTGGTGTTGATCCCTGCGTTGTCGCATTTCCTCCTGCGTGGCCAGGCCGCCCCGGCGCCTGCCGAGGTCCAGGCCACGCCGCTTCCGCAAACCCAAGAAACCGAGTGTTCGCCTCATGTCTGATTACCTTCCGCCACTGCGCGACATGGATTTTCTGTTCAACGAAGTGTTTGACATCCCGGCATGGTGGGCGCAAACGCCCGCGCTGGCCGAGCAGGTCGATGGCGACACTGCCCGGGCCGTGCTCGAACAGGCCGGCCGGCTGATTGCCGAGGTGGTGGCGCCGCTCAACCGCAGTGGCGACGAGCAGGGCTGCCGCTGGGAGGCCGGCCAGGTACACACCCCCGACGGCTTCGCCGATGCCTACCGGGCATTTGCCGCAGATGGCTGGGTGGGTGTGGCTGGTGCCCCGGAATATGGGGGCATGGGCATGCCGAAAGTGATCGGTGCCCAGCTCGAAGAAATGCTCAATGCCGCCAACCTGTCGTTCGGCCTGTACCCGATGCTCACGGCCGGAGCCTGCCTGGCGCTGCTCAACCATGCCAGCGAGCCGTTGAAGGCGCTGTACCTGCCGCCCATGTACCAAGGGCGCTGGACCGGTTCGATGTGTCTGACCGAGCCGCACGCTGGCACCGACCTGGGCCTGATTCGCACCCGCGCCGTGCCGGTTGCCGATGGCCGCTATCGCATCAGCGGGACCAAGATCTTCATCACTGGCGGTGAGCAGGACCTGACCGAGAACATCATCCACCTGGTGCTGGCGCGGCTGCCGGATGCGCCAGCCGGGCCCAAGGGCATCTCGCTGTTCCTGGTGCCCAAGGTGCTGGTTGACGCCGACGGCGTGCTGGGCGAGGCCAATGCGGTGAGTTGCGGGTCGATCGAGCACAAGATGGGCATCAAGGCCTCGGCCACCTGTGTGATGAACTTCGACGGTGCAATCGGCTACCTGGTCGGCGAGCCGAACAAGGGCCTCAACGCGATGTTCACCATGATGAACTACGAGCGCCTTGGTGTAGGTATCCAAGGCCTGGCCCTGGGCGAACGCTCCTACCAGGGCGCCATCGCCTACGCCCGTGACCGCCAGCAGGGCCGTGCGCCGACCGGTGCCGAAGCGCCGGGGCAAGGTGCTGACCCGATCGTCGTCCACCCGGACGTGCGGCGCATGCTGCTGACCATGAAAGCGCTGAACGAAGGTGGGCGGGCCTTCTCTACCTATGTGGCACTGCAGCTGGACCTGGCCAAATACAGCGAGGCCCCGGTCGCACGCGCCCAGGCCGAGGCCAGGGTGGCGTTGCTCACACCGGTGGCCAAGGCCTTCCTCACCGACATGGGGCTGGAAACCACCGTGCACGGCCAGCAGGTGCTGGGCGGCCACGGCTATATCCGCGAGTGGGGCCAGGAGCAGTTGATCCGCGACTGCCGCATCACCCAGATCTACGAAGGCACCAACGGCATCCAGGCCCTCGACCTGGTGGGGCGCAAACTGTTTGCCGATGGCGGCCAGGCCTATCGCAGCGTGTCCGACGAAATTACCGCCTTTGCCGAGACGCTGCCCGCGGCGTGCGCCGAGTTCGGCGCGCCGCTGCTGGCTGCCGTGCGCAACCTCGACGAGCTGACCGCCTGGGTGCTCGACCGCGCCCAGGGCAACCCGCGCGAGCTTGGCGCGGCGGCGGTGGAGTACCTGCAGGTATTTGGCTACACCTTCTACGCCTACCTGTGGGCACGCATGGCCGTGGTATGCCAGTGCCATGCGGCCCCTGAGCCGCTCCACCTGAGCAAGCTGGGCACCGCGCGGTTCTACTTTGCCCGCCTGCTACCACGCATTCATTCGCTGAGTGCTAGCGTCAGGGCCGGTAGCGACAGCCTGTATCTGCTCGAGGCCGGGCAACTGTGAAGGCCGCCGACATGATCACCACTCGCGTCATGCCCGCGGCCGAGCAGGCCTACGCCTATCCGCTGCTGATCAAGCGCCTGCTGCTGTCGGGCGTGCGCTACCAGCCCAACCAGGAAATCGTCTACGCCGACAAGCTGCGCTACACCTACACCACGCTGCTCGAACGCATTCAGCGGCTGGCCAATGTGCTGACCGCCGCCGGGGTCAAGCCTGGCGACACCGTGGCCTTGCTCGACTGGGACAGCCACCGGGCGCTGGAGTGCTTCTTTGCCGTGCCGATGCTGGGTGCGGTGCTGCACACGGTGAACGTACGGCTGTCCACCGAGCAGGTGCGCTACACCATGAACCATGCCGAGGACTGCCTGGTCCTGGTACATGACGATTTCCTGCCGTTGATGGCGCAATTGCGCGATGACTTGCCGACGGTGGAGGGTTTCATTCGCCTCGGCGAAGGCGACCCCGCAACGCAAGATGTGCCGCTGCTGGGTGAGTACGAACAACTGCTGGCGGCTGCCGAGCCGCAATTCGACTTCGCCGATTTCGACGAGCACTCACTGGCCACGCTGTTCTACACCAGCGGTACCACCGGCAACCCCAAGGGCGTGTACTTCAGCCATCGGCAACTGGTGCTGCATACCCTGGTCGAGCAGGGCACCCTGGCTGCCTGCGGCGAGGTGCCGCTGCTGCGTAGCGGCGACGTGTACATGCCCATCACGCCGATGTTCCACGTGCATGCCTGGGGCGTGCCCTATGTGGCCACGGCGCTGGGTATCAAGCAGGTCTACCCCGGGCGCTACGAGCCCAACCGCCTGGTTCGGCTGTACCGTGACGAGGGCGTGACGTTCTCCCATTGCGTGCCCACGGTGCTGCAGATGATGCTCGACAGCGAAGAAGGGCGCCGCGCCGACCTGAGCGGTTGGAAGATGCTGCTGGGCGGCAGCGCCCTGACCCTGGGCCTGGCGCAGCGTGCCAGCGAGCGCGGCATCAGCGTGCATTGTGGTTACGGCATGTCGGAAAGCTGCCCGCTGCTCAGCATCACCCACCTGAGCGCCGAGCTGCTGGCACTGCCCATGGCGCAACAGCTGCCGCTGCGAATCGATGCCGGCGTGCCGATTGCCCTGGTGGACCTGCGCATCGTCGACGCTGAAGGCATTGATGTGCCCCGTGACGGCGAAAGCCTGGGTGAAATCGTGGTGCGTGCACCGTGGCTGACCCAGGGCTACCTGCATGAACCGGAGCAGGGTGCCGCGTTGTGGCTGGGGGGCTGGATGCATACCGGCGACCTGGCCTGCATCGACCCGGCGGGTGTGGTGCGTATTCGTGACCGGATCAAGGATGTGATCAAGACCGGAGGCGAGTGGGTCAGCTCGGTGGCGCTGGAAAACCTGATCAGCCAGCACCCGGCTGTTGCATCGGTGGCGGTGATCGGCATCCCGGACCCGCAGTGGGGTGAGCAACCGTTGGCCTTGGTAGTCTGTTGTGACGGCATGCAGTTCGACCAGGCGGGATTGGCCGGGCATCTGCAGCCGTATGTCGACAGCGGGCACCTGAACAAATGGGCGATACCACGGCAGTTGCGTTGCGTGGACGAGATCCCCAAGACCAGCGTTGGCAAGATCGATAAGAAGCGAATCCGGCAGGCATTTCTCTGAATGCTGGCAGCACCGGCTGATGGGCACCTGTGGGAGCCGGCTGGCACCGGCTGCGCCGGTGTTCGCGGGTAAACCCGCTCCCACAGGTACAGCACATTCCTTCAGCTGATGGGGGCCCTGTGGGAGCGGGCATGCCCGCGAAGCAGGCGACGCGGTGGATGGCACCGGCTACGCCGGTGTTCGCGGGCGCGCCCGCGAAGCAGGCGACGCGGTGGGTGGCACCGGCTACGCCGGTGTTCGCGGGTAAACCCGCTCCCACAGGTACGGCACATTCCTTCAGCCGGTGAGGTCCCTGTGGGAGCGGGCATGCCCGCGAAGCAGGCGACGCGGTGGATGGCACCGGCTGCGCCGGTGTTCGCGGGCGCGCCCGCTCCTACAGGTACGGCGCACTCCTTCAGCTGATGGGGGGCTTGTGGGAGCGGGCATGCCCGCGAAGCAGGCGACGCGGTGGGGGGCACCGGCTGCGCCGGTGTTCGCGGGTAAACCCGCTCCCACAGGTACAGCGCATTCCTTCAGCTGGTGGGGTTCTTGTGGGAGCGGGCATGCCCGCGAAGCAGGCGACGCGGTGGATGGCACCGGCTACGCCGGTGTTCGCGGGCGCGCCCGCTCCCACAGGTATGGCGCATTCCTTCAGCTGGTGGGGGCCCTGTGGGAGCGGGTTCACCCGCGAAGCAGGCGACGCGGTGGGTGGCACCGGCTGCGCCGGTGTTCGCGGGCGCGCCCGCTCCCACAGGTACAGCGCATTCCTTCAGCTGGTGGGGTGCTTGTGGGAGCGGGCATGCCCGCGAAGCAGGCGACGCGGTGGATGGCACCGGCTGCGCCGGTGTTCGCGGGTAAACCCGCTCCCACAGGTACAGCGCATTCCTTCAGCTGGTGGGCACCCTGTGGGAGCGGGCATGCCCGCGAAGCAGGCGACGCGGTGGGTGGCACCGGCTAGGCCGGTGTTCGCGGGCATGCCCACAGGTAGGGCGCATTCCTTCAGCTGGGTAGCGAGCCCCACAATCTCAGCTTTGGCGCTGAGCCCAGGGGTACTGCAACTCCCACTGCCACGCATGCCGCACAATCGATTCCAGCGTGGCAAACTCCGGCCGCCAGCCGAGCATGCGCATGGCCTTGCCGGCATCCGCCACCAACCGGGGCGGGTCGCCGGGGCGGCGGGGGGCATCAAGGGTGCTGATCTGCCGGCCGGTCACCGCCCGGGCCGTATCGATCACCTGCTGCACCGAAAAGCCCAGCCCATTGCCCAGGTTGAACGCGGTTCGCTCGCCACCCGCCAGCAGGTAATCCACCGCCAGCGCATGGGCCGCCGCCAGGTCGGCCACATGTACATAGTCGCGTATGCAGGTACCATCCGGCGTGTCGTAGTCGCGGCCAAATACCGTTACCGCATCACGCCGACCCGAAGCGGCCTGCAGAATCAGCGGAATCAGGTGGGTTTCCGGGTCATGGCGCTCTCCCAGCTGGCCTTGCGGGTCTGCGCCGGCTGCGTTGAAGTAACGCAGGCATACCGACTTCAAGCCGTAGGCCCGGTCGAAGTCCTCGAGAATCTGCTCGACCATCCATTTGCTCAACCCGTACGGGTTGATCGGCCCCTTGGCATGCGTTTCGTCGATCGGCACGTACTGCGGGTTGCCGTAAACGGCCGCGCTGGAAGAAAACACCAGGTGCCTGATACCGGCATTCACCATGGCCTGCAGGAGGGAAAGGGTGGCCGCGACATTGTTCTGGTAATACTTGCCGGGCACGCTGACCGACTCGCCCACCTGAATGAACGAGGCAAAGTGGAACACGGCGTCGAAACGGCAAACCCCGAACAGCACATCCAGGGCGGGTTCGTCGGCGATGTCCAGTTTCACCCACTGGACGCCGGGGCCGGGCGATACCAGGTCCGCCACCACCACCTCATGGCCCGCAACGAGCAAGTGCTTGACCATGTGCGAGCCAATGTAGCCTGCGCCACCGACAACCAGAAACTTCATCCATGCCTCCCGGACTCTGCTGTTGTACAGCCGCGCTTTTCAGCTACAGGTCTGTGGTGAGGGTAGATGGCCATATACCCTATTTCAAGAACAGCCAGTTGGACATGTACTTGCCGTCGAACGTGATGCTGTAGTGCCCATCCTGGTAAGCCATCGGCAACGGTTTCAACTGTGCCTGCGCGTCCCGGGCGAACAGTTTCAGGCCAGCAGGCGCCTTGATGCTCAAGGTGCCGGCAAGCGGCTCGACGTTGAACGGCGTCTTGTAATCGGCCTTGGGCACGGCACGGGTACCCAGCGACAGCAGCAGTTCGCGTGACTGGCCCAGGGGCTTGCCGTCCAGGCTTTGCACCACGACGCTGGCGTACGGCGTTCGTGCTTGCACCTGGATGGCGCCCAGGCTGATCGAGCGACCTCCCAGCCAGCCAGTGGCGGCCTGGGTCAGGGGTGTGTCGATGGTATAGATGCCCTGTTGCCAGTTGCGCTTGAGCTCGCCCGTGTCGCTGAGCGCTTGCGTGGCGTCGGCTGGCAGCAAGGACTGCCCCGGGTCCTGCAGTACCTGCGCGCCGGCAGGGATGGCGGCGGGCTTCAGCCAGGGCAACTCCGGCGTCTGTGGCAGGGCGATCTGCAGTTGGCCCTTTTCCATGGCCGTGCGCAGCAGCGCTGAAGTGCGCGGGGTGATCTCCTGGTTGTACAGGGTGGCGGGTGTCGGCGCGAACACATAGCGGGTAGTGGCCGGCTTCACGTCCGCGCGGCGATAGAGCAGGGCGGCAGCGGGCAGGGTGGCGATCATCGCCGGGTCGTTGTACGCGTGCCAGTTGTCCGCCGTGCGCCAGCCTGGGTTGAAGGCCTGCTGGCTGTAGGCGTACTGCAGCATGGCGTCCCAGCCCTGGTGGGCGGCGGTGCCGGCCACGTACAGCGGCAGTGAGTGGCGGTCGGGCAGCGGGAAGGGTTCGGCGTTCCACTCGGAGACGGTCAGCGGCTTGCCGACTACCTGGGCGGCGGCGAGCCAGTCGATCATGCCGTCGCTGGTCAACGGGTTCTTCTCCAGTTGGCCATTGGCACCGTAGGCATGGGCATCGATGACATCGCCTGCGGTCAGTGCCGGCAGCGCGCTCAGGCCATTGCCGCCCCAGGTACTGGTGGTGGCAATCGGTACTTTCACGCCGAGGCCGCGCAGGTGGCTGATCATGTCGGCGTTGAAGCGCTGTTCCAGGTCGTTGAGAAACAGCTTCGAAGGGCCATGCTCCCAGGCGCGCCAGGTGAGGTCGGTGGGCAGGTCGTATTGTTTGGCGAAGGCTTTGGCAGCTTTCATGTAGCGCTCGCTGTGGTGCGGCACATCCTTGTTCGGCATCAGGGCGTTGCCATAATGCTGGGTGAGGTCGTTCTCATTGGTGAGCAATACGGCAGCGATGGCCGGGTCGTCCTTGTAGGCCAGGCCGGTGTATTCGTTCACATGGGTCAGGTACTGCTCGGCAAAGCGCTTCATCGCCTGTTGGATGCTTTGGTTCATATAGGCGTAACCCTTCAGGTCGACGTGGTTCTCGCCCTTGGCCAGTTCCTTGAAGTCATCGATGTTGTCATTGGCGGTAAGCGCCCGCTGCACGTGCAGGTCCAGCCAGATATAGATGCCCTCGTCCTTGATCGCGTTGATCCACAGGTCGAGCTTGCGCAGCGATTCGGCACTGAGCTGCTGGGTATCGCGCACCAGGGTGCCGTCGCCAAACACGTTCGGGCTGACCCAGGGCGAATCGTGATGGTGCAGACGCACCAGGTTGAAACCCAGTGCCGACAGGCGCTTGGCCTGTTGGCGGATTTCTTCGTCGGGGCTCTTGAACAGCGAATAGGCGGACAGGTTGGTGCCCCAGAAGCGCACCGGGGTGTTGTTTTCGAACATCAATTGCTCGCCAACAGCCTTGACGAAGCCGTGCTTGCCGGCAGGCTTTTCCGCAGCGTTGAGGAATGAAAGGTCCACTGGCGAGGTGCGCCAGTCCAGTTGGTCGTCGGGCCAACCGGCGGGGTCGGCCAGGCCGAAGCGTTCGCTGGGGGTGGGTCCCAGGTCGATGTCGCCGGTGATGTTCAGCACTGCCTTGATCTGCTGCCGACCGGCGTTGATCGGGTCGCTGTAGATGAACGCACGCAGTTCGGACGGGTTGCCGCGCTCGAAATACACCTTGGCCAGCGGTGGGTCGAAGCGCATTTCGATGCGCCGGCCTTGGTCAGCCTTGCCCCATGACCAGCCACGGTTGCCGGGCAGCAACTGCGGTGCGCCCATGTCCCCGGCAATTTGCGCAGGGTCGAACTCGAACACCATGCCGCCGCCCATCACCCCGGCCTGGCGGCTGTGGGCGTCGAGGTCGAAGGCCCAGCTCAGGGTTTGCGCCTGCTCCTTGCGGATATCCGCCGTGAGGTCGAAGTCCAGCTCCTTGTTCTTGCCCTGCAGCGTGTAGTGGTAGGGGCCATTGACCTTGAACGTGGTGGAGAAACCGGTCCAGCTCCAGTTGGCCGCCCAGAAGTCGAACTTGGCTTTCATCACCGGCCCACCGCCGCGGGTCACCATGGGCAGCCCGTTCTGTTCATCGACACTGACTTGCCACGCTGATGCCCAGCTGGTGAGCGGCAGCAAAGCCAGGCCGGCAATGGCCGAAACACGCAGCAGGGTTTGAAAACCCCGGCTGCGCAGGGGGAACAGACTCATAAGTGTCACCTTGGTTGAAGGCCGGGGTCGGCCAGCGCGATGGCCTGGCTGTTGTGCAGCCTGCGGACCATCTGGATGTAGGCCACGCCCAGCCCGGCGACAGTCCAGTACACCACCGGGATGAAGGTGATGCTGCTGACGGTGAAGATGATCACCAGGATGCCGATCAGTGTCGCCAGCAATGCCCGGCCGAGCTGGCGTTGTTCGTCGTCCTTGTCGGGGAAACTGCGCATGGCCTTGCGGATGCCGTGCAGTACGGTGGCGAAGAACGCCACGAACAGGCCAAGCCCGACCAGCCCTACCCGCAGCGCAAGGTTGATGTAGGTGTTGACGATGTCGATGATGCCTTCACCCTGGATCATCGATTGCATTTCCGGGGTGTTGCGGAAGTCGAACGAGCCGAAAAGCGGGTTGCGCTGGATGACGATCCACGAGTTGTCCATCAGCCTTGCGCGGTAGGTGATGTTCTCTTTCTCGAGGTTGCCAATGAACGGCAGCATGTCCAGTACCTTGTCGCCACCGGGCACGATGGTCAGCAAGGGCAGGGCCAGCACGCCGGCCGCGGCGAGCAGCGCCAGGCGCCTGACCGCACCTTTGCCCAGGGCGATGAACACCACCACGATGACCACGGCGCCGATCCACGGGCCACGGGACAGTGGCGCGAACAGCCCGGCGGCCAGCAGCAGGGCGCCCAGCGCCCGCTGCAGGGGGCGGCGCACGTAACCCTGGACGAACAGGAACAGGCCGATGGCCACGCTCATCACATAGCCCAGGGCAATCGCCTGCCCGGTGGTGACGCTGGCGCGCAGCGAACCACCACGGCTCAGGTAGCCGGACATGCTCCACGGCACGCCCATGGCGTCGACCAGGGCGCTGTACAGCAGCCAGTGGCGCACGTACTCGGCCACGCCGATCAGGGCCAGGACGAAGGAGGCAAGCACGAAGGCCAGCAGGGTGTCCTTGAAGTCGCTGATCTGGCGCAGGCCACGGCTGGCCACGTAATACGGCAGTAGCACGTCGACATACAGGTACAGCGTCTGGCGCAGGGTGTCGGTCAGGGTGGTTTCGCGCAGGTACAGCACGCTCATCAGCAGCAGGCCGGCCGCCAACAGCCTGTCGGGCCAGGTGCGGCCGAAGCGCAGGGTGTCGCCCTGCCGGCGCAGGGCCAGTGCCGCCGGCAGCAGCACGCACAGGGTCAGCAGGCGGATATGGTTGAGGTCGACCAGGTAATTGACCACGCCAAACCCGGGCACCTGCACCGAAGCCGGCGGGACCAGGAACAGCAGCATGTAGAACAGCGCCATGGGGTTGTGTTCGCGGCGCCCGGCGATGTACAGGATGACGGCGCCAGCCCCCAGGTACAGCCAGAAGCTGTGCGAGAAGAACGCCAGCAGGGTAAGCAGGAACCACAGGTTGCGCCGGCGCTTGAAGTCGCTGAGCGGGATCAGGTCGGTGGCAGGCCGCCGCGCCAGCAGGAAGACCACGCTCGCCAGAAACAGGATGACGATCAACGCACGAAAATGTTCAGGCATTGGCTATGTGCACCTTTGCGTCGGTGGGCAACGGCTAGCATCGTGGCTGATTGAAACTATAGTGACCTTTTAGCCAATCGGTCAGAGATCGACGTCATGCCGTCGATTGTGACGCTGGCCCCGGGGACTGGCGGTAGTAATGCGGCTTGTCGGGTAAATCTTTCAAAGGTGCAGGTCACTGTGTCATGGGGAAGCTTACTTTTTGCACTGCGCAAACGGGCCGTAGAGGATTTCTCCAGAGTTGCGTGTTGCTGGGGGTTGGTGGTTTGGTGTTCGCTGCTACGCCCGCCGCCGCCAGCCAACCTGCCGGCAGGCCCGGGTTCGTGGTGATCAACGGCTGGGTATTGCCGTCTCGCTACTTCCGGAACGAACACCCATGATCAAGGATTATCAGCAGCAGAAGGCCCTGCGCGACAGTTACGATGTCTGCATCATCGGTGCCGGCCCCGCGGGCATCACCCTGGGGCTGCGCCTGGCTGCAGCCGGCTGGAGCGTACTGCTTGCCGAAGGTGGCGGGCGTGAATATTCGGCGAACTCGCAAGCCTTGTACGCCTGTGCATCCACTGGCCTGGAGCTGTACGCCGGGGAGGCTCGCCTGCGTTACCTGGGCGGCACATCCAACCATTGGGCCGGCCGTTGCCGGCCGTTCAGCCCCTCGGACTTCGCCGTTCCCCCCATTGGCGACTTGCCTGGCTGGCCCATTCCTTATTCGGAGATTGCAGGCTACCTGCCTGCTGCCATGGATATCGTCGACCTGCCGCCCGGGTCGGATTTTCACGCGTTGAATGCTGGCCTCGACGGCGGAGAATTCGAGCCAGACCGCTTTCTGCTCAGTCCACCCACGCGTTTTGCGCAAAAGTACGCCACGGCCCTGGAGCAGACCCAAGGCCTGGACGTGTTCATCAACTGCAATTGCGTGAACCTGGAGTTCGACCAGGCCTCCGGCCACCTGGCCGCAGTCGTACTGTCCGATTATGCGTGCAATCGCCAGCGCCTGGTTGCGAGAAACTTCGTGCTGGCCACCGGTGCCATCGAGAATGCCCGGCAACTGCTCAACAGCGAGTCGTTGCTGGCGGCGGGTGTCGTGAGCAAGGACGGGCTGGTCGGCCGGTGTTTCATGGAGCATCTGAACATTGACCTTGGCTCCTTCATCCTCAAGTCGGGGCTGCCCCCCGAGCCGCGCGAGTACTACACCACCGACGCCTTCGTTGATGAATACAAGGCAGGTAAAGGCAATGTCAGGGCCGCCTTGCTGGCCGATGTACAAACCTATGGTCGTACTGCCGAGGTGAAGCATTTTCTGGAGAACCTGGCCTGCGACATGGGGGTAGCCAGCAAGATCGCCTTCGTGACCAAGTTCAGTTGCCCCGGTGACGGTGTCATCAGCACCATGATCGAGCAGTTCCCCAACCTGCGCAGCCGCATTTCGCTGCTGGACGAGAAGGACGCACTGGGCGTGGCCAAGGTCAATGTCAACTGGGCCCTGAGCGCTGATGACCGGCACACCATCAAGTGCATTGGCAGCGAACTGGCCAAGCAGTGGGCGGACATGAACCTGGGCTTCATCAAGCTCAATGACTTCGTTTATGACACCTCGATACCGCTGAAGCTGTCGCCACATGCCCACCACATGGGTACCACGCGCATGGCGTCGTCGGCGCAGTTCGGTGTTGTCGATACCAACTGCAGGGTGTTCGGTACCGAAAACCTTTACATCGCCGGCAGCAGCATCTTTGCCACGGGCGGGGCCTCCAACCCGACCATGCCGCTGCTGCAGTTTGCGGTACGCCTGGCCGACCACCTCGATGCCAGGATGAGCGCGGCTAGATAGGCCGCGGTGTGACGAATGTTGTGCTGATGCTGCAAAGGCGCGGGGACTTCTTCGAGGGATGGCAACAATGGCTAGCAAACCTGTGGACGTCATGGTGGTCAACTTCAACACGGCCGGGCTGCTGCAGCCGATGTTCGATGCCCTGCGCCGGGCCGACAGCGAACGGCTGGCCAGCTACCTGGTGGTGGACAATGCCTCGGTCGATGACTCGCTGCAGCGCATGGCCGAGGTGTGCCCGCAGGCGCTGCTGCTGAGCAACAAGCAGAATGTGGGGTTCGGCCGGGCCAACAACCAGCTGCTGGCGCACCTGAAGGGCAAGTACGCCTTGCTGCTGAACACCGATGCTTTCGTCGCCGCCGATTCCCTGCAGAAAACCCTCGACTACATGGAAGCCCACCCGGAGTGCGGGGTGCTGGGGGTGCGCCTGGAGGGCCGCGACGGCGACCTGCAGCCCAGTTGCCGCTACTTCCCCACACCGCTCAACGTGTTCGTCGGGCGTACCGGGCTGGGGCGCTTGTTCCCCGGCCTGAAGATGGTCGACGAAATGAACTGGGACCACGCTTCGGTCCGCGAGTGCGACTGGCTGCCTGGCTGCTTCTACCTGGTGCGCCGCGAAGTGCTCGACCAGGTGGGCCTGTTCGACCCGCGCTACTTTCTTTATTACGAAGAGGTCGACCACTGCAAGCGGGTGAAGGCGGCCGGCTGGAAGGTGGTGTTCTACCCGCATACCACGGTGGTGCACATCGGTGGGGAAAGCTCCAGATCGGTGGCCGAACTTGAGGCGGCCAGCCGGCAGATTTCGTCATACCAGATCGAAAGCGAGCTGCTGTACTTCCGCAAGCATCACGGGCTGGCGGGTCTGGCCCTGCACATGCTGCTGGTCACCTTGGGCGACCTGGTGCTGGCACTCAAGGCGCTGTTGAAACGACGCGGCCGGGGCGCGATACAGGCCTGCTGGCGTCACTGCCGGGCGACCTGGTCTTTGTTGTTCAAGACCCGGTACGCCAGCCAACCGACAAGGTAGGTGGAGCCATGTTCGAGAATATTCGTGCCGACCTGCGTGCCCACGGTGGCGACTGGGGCGCCCAGGGCTTCTGGGTACTGCTGGTGTACCGCTTCGGCCGCTGGCGCTATGGGGTGCGCCCGGCACTGCTGCGCAAGCTGTTTTCGCTCATCTACAAGGTCCTGTTCAAGTTCGTGCAGATCATCACGGGTGTGGAGCTGCCGTGCGAGGTGGTGATCGGCCGCAACTTCGTCATCGACCATTTCGGCGGCATCGTCATCAGCGGCTATGCCCGCTTTGGCGATGACTGCCGCATCCGCAATGGGGTGGTGGTGGGCCTGAAGAACGTCAACGAGCCGATTGCACCGGTGTTCGGCAACAACGTCGATATCGGCACCGGGGCCAAGGTGCTCGGTAGCATCCGTATCGGCAACGACGTGATCATCGGTGCCAATGCCGTTGTGCTGGTGGATGTGCCGGACAATTCGCTGGCGGTGGGGGTGCCGGCCATCATCAAGGCCAGGCAACCGGCCGCCACGGCGCCCGTCGAGTGAGGCCCATGGCGAGCAGGATCGGTGTGGTGGTGATTGGCCGCAACGAAGGCCAGCGCCTGGAACGTTGCCTGATTTCGCTGCAGCAGGGGGCGGACAAAGTCATGTACGTCGATTCGGGCTCCACCGATGGTTCACTGCACTTGGCCCGCAGCCTGGGGGTAGAGGTACTGGCGCTGGACCTGGGCACCCCGTTTACCGCCGCACGCGCCCGTAACGAAGGCTTTTTCGCCTTGCAGCGGCGGCTGCCGTCGATGCAACTGGTGCAGTTCGTCGATGGCGATTGCGAGGTGGATAGCGGCTGGCTGCCCGCGGCGCAGGCGTTTCTCGACGACCATCCCGACGTGGCAGTGGTGTGTGGCCGCCGACGCGAGCGTTTCCCGCAGCGGTCGGTGTACAACCTGTTGTGCGACCTGGAGTGGGACACCCCCATCGGCGAGGCCAAGGCCTGCGGTGGCGATGCCCTGATGCGGGTAGATGCGTTCGCCGCGGTCGGCGGCTTTCGCCCCGAGCTGATTGCCGGAGAAGAACCCGAACTGTGCGTGCGCCTGCGGGCAAAGGGCTGGAAAGTCTGGCGCCTGGACGCCGAGATGACCCTGCACGACGCCGCCATGACCCGTTTCAGCCAATGGTGGCGGCGTAGCCTGCGCGCTGGCCACGCCTATGCCGAAGGGGCATACCTGCATGGTCAGCCGCCCGAGCGGCACTGGCTGCGCGAATCGCGCCGGGCCTGGCTCTGGGGCCTGGGCATCCCCGTGGTGACCGTGCTGGCCTGCCTGCTGCTGGGCGGCTGGAGCCTGCTGTTGCTGCTGGTGTACCCGCTGCAGGCCGTACGCCTGGCCCGGCGTGGTGGTAAGTCGGTGCGGGAGAACTGGCTACAGGCGGTGTTCCTGGTATTGGGCAAGTTCCCGGAAATGCTCGGGCAACTGAAGTTCTTGCGCCACCGCATCGCGGCCGGCAAATCGACGTTGATCGAGTACAAGTGAGAGGGGCCCATGATGCTCGGCACGATCGTGAAAAGCGTGTTTACCTTGCACCCCGGCTACTCGTTGCGGGCGCTGAACAACAAGCGCAAGTTGACGCTGCAGATTGCCAGGCAATGGCCTGAGCTGAATACGTTCCTGCAGCGCATGACGGCGACGCTGGGCCCGCAAGGTTTGCAGCGGCTGGGGGTGGATTGCATCGGTGTCGTGCAGTGGCCTTACCTCAGCAAATGTTGGGAAGCCCCGCAGCGCCTGGAGGTGCTGGCTTCGCACTTCGAAGTGCTTGCCGGGCAGTTTCCGGCACTGTTGCTGCTGGGGCGGGACGAAAGCCTGACGCTGAGCGAGCTGTCCAGCCATTCGCCGGGCTGCCGCCTGGTGCTGGACCGGCCGATCTGGTTCAAGCGCGAAGGCGAGTTGGTATTGAACCTGTTCCAGGGCGACCTGCGCGTGGCATCCCTGGCGTTCAGCCTGTGCCGCAGCCAGGGCGAGCTTTGCCTGTTCATCGGTGCCGTGCAGGGCATCCACAAGGGTGTCGACAGCGAAACCTCATTGGCCATCTACCGCGACCTGACCAAGGACTTCGAAGGGTTGCGCCCACGCAGCCTGTTGCTCGAGGCATTGAAGTGCCTGGCCAGGACCCTGGGCGTGGCGCACCTGTATGCCGTCAGTGACGCCTGCCGCCACCATCGGCACGCGTATTTTGGCAACGACAAAGGCCAGGACCTGGCGGCCAATTATGACGTGATCTGGCTGGAGCACGGCGCTACTGCGTCGAAGTATGCGGATTTCTTCGCCCTCCCGCTGGCCGCGGTACAGCGGGCGGAACAGGACATTCCGGCGAAGAAACGGGCGATGTACCGCCGCCGCCAGGCGTTGCTCGACGATGTTTTCACCCGCTTGCAGGCCACGTTGCCAGGCAGCGGTCACAACCTTGGGCTACAAGGGAAACAGGAGGATGCACCTGACGAGGTGGCATCGGCGGGGCGCCGGCCGCCGGTAATCGACAGCCTGAAGTAACGGCCGGCCCTGCCACGGCAGGCCTGAAGGTTCATTACGCGGGTCTTGATCTGGATTCCTATGCGCATTGCTTATTTCATTAACCAGTACCCGAAGGTCAGCCACAGTTTCATCCGCCGCGAGATCCTGGCGCTGGAGCGCCAGGGGGTAGAGGTGCAGCGTATTGCCCTGCGCGGGTGGGACGCCGAGTTGCAGGATGCCGAGGACTCGAGCGAACAGGCCAGGACCCGCTATGTGCTGCAACGTGGCATCAAGGGCTTGCTGGCACCGGCCTGGCAAGTGCTGCGCGCACAGCCGCGCCGGTTCTTCCAGGCGCTTTGGCTGGCCATGCGCCTTGGCCTGCGGGCCGACCGCGCCTGGCCCTACCACCTGGTCTACCTGGCCGAGGCCTGCCAGGTACTGCAGTGGTTGCAGGCTGGCGAGGCAAAACATGTGCATGCGCATTTCGGCACCAATTCCACCGAGGTGGTGATGCTGGCCAACGTGCTGGGCGGGCCAGCCTACAGCTTTACCGTGCACGGGCCGGAAGAGTTCGACAAACCGCAGTTCCTGCACATGGGCGAGAAGGTGCGGCGTGCCGCATTTGTCGCGGCGGTCAGCTCGTACGGGCGCAGCCAGTTGTTTCGCTGGGTGGCACACGACCACTGGGCCAAGGTGAAGGTGGTGCATTGCGGCCTCGAGCGCAGCTTCCATGAGGTGGCGCCGGTCGGCGTGCCCACGGCGCCACGCCTGGTGTGCGTCGGCCGCCTGTGCGAACAGAAAGGCCAGTTGCTGTTGATCGAGGCCGCGCGGGTACTGGCCGCCCGGTCGATCGCCTTCGAGCTGGTGCTGGCCGGCGACGGTGAAATGCGTGGGCAGATCGAGGCGTTGATTGCCCGGCACGGCTTGAAGCAGCAGGTGCGCATCACCGGCTGGCTCAGCAGCGCACAGGTGCGCGAGGAAATCCTTGCGGCGCGTGCGCTGGTGCTGCCCAGTTTTGCCGAGGGGTTGCCGGTGGTGATCATGGAAGCCATGGCCTTGCGCCGGCCAGTGCTGACCACCTATGTGGCAGGCATTCCCGAGCTGGTGCGGCCGGGCGAGAACGGCTGGTTGTTCCCTGCTGGCGCCGTGGACGAGCTGGCGGCGGCCATGGCCGACTGCCTGGCGCAACCTGCCGAAGCGCTGCAGCGCATGGGCGAGGCAGCCCGCCAGCGTGTGCTGCAACGGCATGACATCGATACCGAGGCGGCCAGGCTGGCCAGCTATTTCAAGGCATCCGCATGATGAGTGTATTGGCTTGGTCATTGGGCACGCTGGCGGCCATCGCCCTGTTGCCGGTGCTGCTGCTGTTGGTGCAGGTGCTGATGGCTTGCCTGCCAGCGCGCGCGCAGCCGTTGGGCAACAACGCTCGTCCGCAGGTGGCCGTGCTGGTGCCAGCCCATGACGAGGCTTCGTTGATCGGCGCCACGCTGGCGAGCATTGCCCCGCAGTTGCGGCCTGGCGACCGCTTGCTGGTGGTGGCGGACAACTGCACTGACGACACCGCGCAACTGGCGCGCGAGGCCGGTGCCGAAGTGGTTGAGCGCCGCGATGCGCGGTTGCGCGGCAAGGGCTATGCCCTGGACTTTGGCGTGCGCCACCTGGCCAGCCAGCCGCCCGAGGTGGTGATCGTGGTGGATGCCGACTGCCAAGTGGGCGAGGGGGCGATCGAGCACCTGGCGCGGCGCTACCGTGAGGTCGCTCGCCCGGTGCAGGCGCTGTACCTGATGCATGCACCGGCAGGGGCCGGGCTGGCAGTGCAGGTTGCCGAGTTCGCCTGGCGGGTCAAGAACCTGGTGCGCCCGCGTGGTTGGGCACGGTTGGGCCTGCCTTGCCAGTTGATGGGCGCCGGCATGGCGTTCGGCTGGCGTGACCTGGCCTTGATCGACCTGGCCAACGGGCATCTGGTGGAGGATGTGAAACTGGGCCTGGACCTGTGCCAGCAGGGCAAGCCGCCAGTGTTCTGCCCCGAGGCCGTGGTCAGCAGCCGGTTCCCTGCCAGCCAGCAAGGCCTGGGTAGCCAGCGCACCCGCTGGGAGCATGGGCACCTGAGCCTGATGCTGGCCGATGCGCCCAGGCGTGCGCTGGCCGCAGTCACCCAGCGTAACGGCAGCTTGCTGGCCATGACCCTGGACCTGCTGGTGCCGCCCCTGGCGTTGCTGGTGCTGAGCCTGCTCGGGCTCAACCTGGTGGCCTGGCTGGGGTACCTGCTGTTCGGCCTGGCGGCACCTGCCTGGATCGCCCTTTGCGCACTGGCATTGCTCGGCCTTGCCGTCGCACTGGCCTGGGCGCGCTTCTGTCGCGAATTGATCCCGTTTTCCGTGCTGCTGTACGCGCCGTTTTACGCCGCAAGAAAGGCCCCGTTGTATCTGCGGTTCCTGATCAAGCGCCAGGTTGAATGGGTACGTTCAAAACGGGATGAAGGCTGATGGCTGAGTGGCAGAAACGCTGGAGCACCCTCGTCGGCAAGCTCGAAGTGGTGGCGGATGCCACTGCCGCGCAGCGCCTGCTGGACAGGCTGAGCGCCCCGGAAGCCGCGACCGTGCTGGGCTTCGTCAATGCCCATGCAATGAACCTGGTGGTTCGCGATGGCGCCTGCCACCAGGCATTGTCGGTGGCCGACGTGCTGCTGCGCGACGGTTCCGGCATGGCGATCCTGTATCGCCGGCTGGGGCTTGAACCGGGCCTCAACATGAATGGTACCGACTTTATTCCTCGGCTCCTGGCTGCCTACCGTGGGCGGCGGGTCGCGTTCTGGGGCACCCGGCAACCTTACCTGGACCAGGCCGTGCAGCGCAGCGCAGCTATGTTCGGGGTGGTGCCGGTGTCGGTCCACGATGGCTTTGCCAGCGTCGATGCCTACCTGCAACTGGCCAGGGAGCAACAACCGGAGCTGATCGTGCTGGGCATGGGCATGCCCAGGCAGGAGGTTGTGGCGGCAAGGCTGGCAGCAACTGGCGGGCCGTGCCTGATCGTGTGCGGCGGCGCGATCCTGGATTTTCTCGGCGGCAAGGTCAGCCGGGCGCCCGAGTGGTTGCGGCAGTTGGGCGGGGAGTGGCTGTACCGGCTGTTGCGCGAGCCGAAGCGTTTGTTCATGCGTTATGTGGTGGGCAACCCGTTGTTCTTGCTGCGTACCTTGCTGTACCGCCGCGACGGAGGGGCGGCCAGACACCCCGTATGAGCGGCACAATCCGCGCACACTGATGGCGGCTGGCTGCTACAGTGAGATCAATGGGTTGGGGCTGCAGGATTTCGCTTCACGGGCTTTGCATGAGCCGTTGTCAAGTCTTGCTGGTTTGTGGAATGCACTTGCTGCACGCAAATTGATGAGGTCTGAAATGGTTCTAGAGCCCAGAAGCAGTCGGTCCTTATTGCAGAGAAGAAGCAGCGTAAGTAACGCCATTCAGGCCGGCCTAGATGGGATTGCAGTCACCGGTATCGCCTGGTACCTGATCTACGACAAGTTTGGCTACATCACCTCCGATTACGTGATCATGCTGCTGTTGCTGGTGGGGGCCCTGGCAGTCATCTACGATCACTATGCGATATACCGTACCAACGTCGGCCTTTCCATCAAGGCTTTCCGGCTGTTCAAGGCTTGGTCGGTAACCTTTTGCTTCCTGGTAGTCATGGCTTTCCTGGCCAAACAGAGCGAAACCTATTCGCGGCTGCTGGTCGTGCAGTTGTTCATCATTGGCTACATCGCCCAGTTGTTCCTGCACTTTGCCGTGCGCGAATTGCAAAAGCGCTTCACCGCCCATGCCCGCCTGGACAACGCCCTGATCATTGGCGCCGGTGACCTGGCCAACTTCCTGTACCAGAAAATCAGCAACAACCCCTGGTTCGGTGAGCGTGTGCTGGGTTGCGTGCTGATCGACAGCGCCGATGAGCCGGGGCGCGAAAGCGCCGACGGCAAGCAGCGCATGCCGGTACTCGGGCATGTTGCCGAGCTTGACGATATCGTGGCTCGCCACGGCATCCGCACGGTGTACCTGGTGACCCCACTGGGCGGTTCCGAGGTCATCAATGATGTGTATTTCAAGTTGCTCGACAAGTGCATTGCGGTGAACTGGGTGCCGGATATCTTCTCGTTGCGCCTGATCAACCACAGCGTGCGGGAAATTGCCGGCATTCCCGTGCTGACCTTGTCGGAAACACCGCTGACGGGCATGAGCCTGTTCCTGAAGAACCTCGAGGACAGGGTGTTGGCGGCGCTGATCCTGCTGCTGGCATCGCCGGTGTTGCTGGCCGTTGCGCTGGCCATAAAGCTCGATAGCCGCGGCCCGGTGTTCTTCCGCCAGGAACGCACCGGCTGGACCGGGGAAGCGTTCCGCATCTGGAAGTTCAGGAGCATGCATGTCCATCAGCCGGAAGATGGCGTGGTGAAGCAGGCGCAGAGGAACGACCCGCGGCTGACCCGGGTCGGCGCCTTTATCCGCCGCACCAGCCTGGATGAACTGCCGCAATTGTTCAATGTGCTGACCGGGGAGATGTCGCTGGTCGGGCCCCGGCCGCATGCCTTGCAGCATGACACGTTGTATTCGCAGGACATCGTCGACTACTTTGCCCGCCACAATATCAAGCCTGGCATGACCGGCCTGGCGCAGGTGCGTGGGTTCAGGGGCGAGACCAGGGATATCGAGCAGATGATCCAGCGGGTGGACTCGGACATCGAATACATCAACAACTGGTCGCTGTGGCTGGATTTCGTGATTCTGGTGCGCACACTTAGCGCCTTTACCGGCAAGCAGGCCTACTGAGGCACAAATCTCGCAAGCGCTCTGCGCACCCTGTGGGAGCGGGTTTACCCGCGAAGAATCCAACGCGGTGCATGGCACCGGCTGTGCCGGTGTTCGCGGCTAAAGCCGCTCCCACAGGGTCCCTGCTAATTCAATGAGTCACTCGTAATTCCATGAAAGTGGGCAAGCGCTCTTGGCCACCCTAGTCCTTGTTCAGCGGGTGCAACTCCCTGAACCCCCGCGCTTCCTCCACCAGCCAGTCATGCACCGCCCGCGCTCCCGGCTGGTTCAGCCCGCCCGGCGGGTAATGCACCACATAGCGCTTGTGGTTGGCGATCGGCACCCCGAACGGCACGATCAGCGCCCCGCGCTCCAGTTCGTCGTTGAGCAGCGTGCGCCGGGCAATCGCCACGCCAATGCCGGCAATCGCCGCCTCGATGGTCAGGTGGTTGCGGTTGAAGGTGTGCCCGCGCCGCACATCCAGGCCGGCGGCGCCGATGCCCTCCAGGTAGAACTCCCATTCGGCATATTCCGAACTGCCGCGCCAGGCCGTGATGTCGTGCAGCAGCGGGTAGTGCGCAAGGTCTGCCGGCCCGTGCAGTGGCGGGCGCCCGCGCAGCAAGGTGGGGGAGCACACGGGGAAGATCTGCTCGTCCAGCAGCGGCGTCGAGAGCATGCCGGGGTAGCTGCCATCGTTCAGGTCGATGGCCAGGTCGAAATCGCCTGGGGTCAACGCCTGGGCACTGTCTTCGGCCACCAGGCGCAGCTCGATGTCCGGGTAGCGTTGTTGAAAGCGCGGCAGGCGAGGCGTGAGCCATTTGGCCAGGAACGACGGGATCGAGCGCAGGCGCAAGGTGCCGCGGATTTCCCCTGCGTCCAGGCGCAGCAGTTCGGCTTCGATGCTGCCATAGGCTTCGGTCACCGTCTGCGCCAGGCGTTGCCCTTCGGCGCTCAGTTCCACACCGCGCGCCCGGCGCAGGAACAGCCGATAGCCCAGGCGTTCCTCCAGCTGGCGCATCTGTTGGCTGACGGCGCCCGGGGTGATGTGCAGCTCTTCGGCACAGCGGGTGAAGGACAAGTGCCGGGCCGCACAGGCGAACACGTGTAGCCAGACGAACGTCTGGCCGTTGAGTTGTCGTCGCATCGTTTAGTACCACTAAAGCCTTGCTTAGGAAGTTTCGTTGGTCATCCATGAGCCAGCGCGGCAGTATCGCGCAAAATCGCAATACCGCTCAATTTCTCCAGATAACCGTGCTGCGGCTTCATACCCGGGTACGGTCAGGCATTAGCATGGCTATCAGTGTTTTCGACCTTTTCAAAATCGGCATCGGGCCGTCCAGTTCCCACACCGTCGGCCCGATGCGGGCGGCGGCTACCTTTGCCCAGGCCCTGCGCGAACAGGAGCTGCTGGCCCAGGTAACCCGTGTCGAGGTGCGGCTGTACGGGTCGCTGTCGGCCACCGGGGTTGGTCACGCCACCGATCGCGCCTGCCTGCTCGGCCTGATGGGGCAATGGCCGGACCGTATCGACCCGGCCACCATCGAGTCGCGCATCGGCCAGGTGATGCAGGAGCACTGCCTGATGCTCGATGGCAGCCACCCGCTGGCATTCGACTACAGCCGCGACATGCTGCTGCTCGACGAGAACCTGCCGTACCACCCCAATGCCATGAGCCTCGAAGCCATGGACGGGCAGGGCAGCCTGTTGTGCCAGACCTACTATTCGGTGGGCGGTGGCTTTATCGTCGAGCAAGCCGAGATCGATGCGCCAGCAGGCGAGGCGAGCGCGGTGGTGCTGCCGTACGAGTTCGACAGTGCCGCGCAGTTGCTGGCCTTGTGCAAGGCCCATGGCTTGAGCGTGGCGCAGCTGATGATGGCCAACGAATGTGCCTGGCGCCCGGAGGCCGAGGTACGCGAGGGCCTGCTGCGGATCTGGGGCGCCATGCGTGAATGCGTCGACAACGGCCTGCGCAACGAAGGCACCCTGCCGGGCGGGTTGCACGTCAAGCGCCGTGCGGCGCGGCTGCATCGCAGCCTGCAGGAACTGGGCAAGCCCAACGTGATCGGTTCCACCCTCAGCGCCATGGAATGGGTCAACCTGTTCGCCCTGGCGGTGAATGAAGAGAACGCCGCCGGCGGGCGCATGGTCACGGCGCCTACCAATGGTGCGGCTGGCATCATCCCGGCGGTGCTGCACTACTACATGAAGTTCAACCCGGGCGCGTGCGACGCGGACGTGGTGGACTTCCTGCTGGCGGCAGCGGCGGTTGGCATCCTGTGCAAGAAGAACGCGTCGATTTCCGGGGCCGAGGTTGGTTGCCAGGGCGAGGTGGGCTCGGCCTGTTCGATGGCCGCTGCCGGCCTGGCCCAGGTGCTGGGCGCTACGCCGCCGCAATTGGAAAATGCCGCCGAGATTGCCCTGGAACACAACCTTGGGCTGACCTGCGACCCGGTTGGCGGCCTGGTGCAGGTGCCGTGCATCGAGCGCAACGCGATTGCTGCGGTAAAAGCGATCAACGCCGTGCAGATGGCGTTGCGGGGGGACGGCGAGCACTTCATCTCGCTCGACCGGGTGATCCGCACCATGCGTGATACCGGGGCGGACATGCATGCCAACTACAAGGAGACTTCGCGCGGCGGCCTGGCCGTTGCCTTCGTCGAATGTTGAGTCACCGCAGCGGTCAGCGCGGTCTTGTGGGAGCGGCCTTGTGTCGCGAAAGGGCTGCGAAGCAGCCCCATTCATGCGCCTGAGCTGAGATCCCGGGGCCGCTCTGCGGCCCTTTCGCGACACAAGGCCGCTCCCACAGGTTCCGTGTCCGGTCGGTATCAGCGGGCTTTCTGCTTCGCTTCCAGGAAGCTCGCACGCATGTCCTTGGCCCAGCCATCCAGCACCGGCTTGACGTCATTCAGGGTCAGCTGCGTGGTCTTGTTCTCCAGATCCTGCCCCGTGCCCTTGCGCACGACCTGGGCCAGCACTTTCTGGCTGGCACCATCGAGGAACGCAGCCTCCACGCCGACATCCACCTCCTGGTCACGGCCGCCCATGGCGGTGTTCACACCGGCTGAAATCAGCGCGATTGGGATGACCTCATAGGGCTTGAGGCCCTCGTTGCTGGTGGACACCGCAGTAATGGCCGGGCGCACCACGATCACGCCCGGGCCGGGGCCCTTGGCCAGCGGTACCACGCTGCCCATTTCACGGCGCAGCGCTTCGTTGAAGTAGCGGGTGATTTCCTGCAGCGTCTGCGCCGAGATGACCGCCGTCGGCTGCGGCCTGGGGTAGAACTGGCTGGGCTCGATGAACACCTGGCTGTACTGGTTGACGTTGACCTTGGGGTCGATCCAGCGCATCACCGGGTCACCCGACGGGCTCTTGGCTTCCTGCAGCCGGCTGTAATCCTTGAGGAAGCCGGAGTAGTCCTTTGGGTCCACGCGATTGCTGGAGCAGGCGGCCATGGTAAGCAGTGCGGCGCACAACAGGGTAATGCGGGGCAATGATTTCATGATGAAGATGCATCCATGATAGGTCGGCCAGAACAACGCTAGCAGGTGCGCGACAGTTGGCTAGTGGGCTGGTTCAATCTGTAGTGGGAATTGGCTGCGGTAATGTTCCCAGGCGCGCAAATTCCTACAGTGTCTTGGGACCTCGCAGGCTTTTCAGTTTCTGCCGCCCTTGGAAAACTATGCCCGTTAAGGGTATGGTTGGGGTCCGGTGATGGAAATTTTCAAGCGCAAGGATTTCGCGCGTTGGCAAGCCGCTCACAGGCTCAGCGACGAAGTGCTGTGTAAAGCAGTGGACGAGATGTGCAGGGGCTTGGTCGATGCGAGCCTGGGTGGTGAGTTGTTCAAAAAACGCGTGGCAGCGCATGGTGCGGGAAAGCGCGGCGGTTATCGAACCCTTCTTTCCGCCCGCATCGGCAATCGATGTGTTTTCCTGCATGGCTTTGCCAAAAGTGACAAGGCAAATATCACCTTGGAGGAACAGAAAGCGCTGCGATTCGCTGGCAAAGTCTTTCTGGATTTATCACCGCTAGCGCTCTGCCGGGCGTTGCAGGCGGGTGTGCTGATGGAGGTATGTTGTGAGCAGCAAACTGATTGAATCGTTACGCGAGGACCTTGTCGCCCTGCACGAGGCCGGAGCGATCGGCAAGGTCACGCTTCGGGATTACGAAGCGCTATGCCCTGCACCAGTGCGAGATTTCAGCGCACTGGACATACGCCGTTTGCGCGAGGCACTCAACTTCAGCCAGCCGGTCTTTGCGATGCATTTGCACACGAGCGCATCGACAGTGCGCAAATGGGAGCAGGGCGAGACGCGCCCATCGGGACCGGCTTTGAAGCTGCTGAATATTATTAAAAACAAAGGGTTACAGGTTCTTCTTTGAGTCTTTTGTCTTGTTTTTTGAAAGTCCCTTAAAAACAGTGAGCTACGGAATTTTTTGAAAAATTTCGTTTAACTTCCGATTCGCAGGCAAGCCCGCTGCCACGTCAACCCAGCACCTCCCGCAATCGATACCACAACATCCCCAGCGCCAGCAGCGGCGAGCGCAGTGCCTTGCCGCCGGGGAAGGTCAGGTGTGGCACGGCGCTGAACACGTCCAGCCCCTGGCTGTGGCCGAGGGCGATGCTTTCGGCCAGCAGTTTCGCCGTCCAGTGCGTCACGTTCAGCCCATGTCCGGAATAGCCCTGGGCGTAGTAAACGTTGGGGTGCTGGCTGAGGCGCCCGACCTGTGGGAAGCGGTTGGCGGTGATGCCGATCATGCCGCCCCACTGGTAGTCGATACGCACGTTGGCCAGCTGCGGGAACACCTTCAGCACCTTGGGCCGCATGTAGGCGGCGATGTCCTTGGGGTCGCGGCCGGAATAGTGGCAGGCACCGCCGAACAGCAGGCGCCGGTCTGCCGTCAGACGGTAGTAGTCCAGGCCGACTTTCTGGTCGCACAGCGCCATGTTCTGCGGGATCAGGCTGCTGGCCAGTGACTCGGGCAATGGCTCGGTAGCCACCACGTAGCTGCCGGCCGGCAGCACCTTGCCGCTCAGGCGTGGTTCCAGTTCATCGAGGTGGGCGTTGCAGCCCAGCACCAGGCTGCTTGCCCGCACCTTGCCACGGGCTGTGTGCAGGGTCACGCGGGGGCCGTGCTCGATGCGCAGCACCGGGCTCTGCTCGAAGATGCGTACGCCCAGGCCGTGGGCGGCGCGGGCTTCGCCCTGGACCAGGTCAAGCGGGTGCAGGTGGCCCGAGCCCATGTCCACCAGGCCGCCGGCGTACTGGTCGCTGGCGACGATTTCATGCAGCTGGTCGGCACTGACCAGGCGGGTTTCAGGGCGATAGCCGAGTGCGGCCAGGTCGTCCTGTTCGTCCTTGAACGCGGCGAACTGCGCAGGGGTGTTGGCCAGTTCGCAGAAGCCCCAGCGCAGGTCGCAGGCAATGCCGTACCGGGCGATGCGGCTGGCCACCAGCGCTACCGAATCGATGCCGGCCTGTTTCAGGTAGTGCACGCCGTCCTGGCCGACATGCCGGGCAAAGCCGCTGACGTCATGGCCGATGCCGCGAATCAGCTGGCCGCCGTTGCGGCCGCTGGCGCCCCAGCCGATACGCCGGGCTTCAAGCAGCACCACCGAGAGCCCGCGTTCGGCCAGTTCCAGGGCGGTATTGACCCCGGTCAGCCCGCCGCCGACCACGCACACATCGGCGGTCAGTTCGCCGTCCAGGCTGGGATAGGGCGCTGCATCGCGTGCCGTGGCGGCATAGTACGAAGCGGTGTGTTGGGTAGTGAAAGACATGGGCGTTCTCGACTCAGCGGTTGGACTTGATCTTGCTCCAGGAGCGGGTCATGACGCGCATGATCTTCGGGCTCGGCGTGCTGGAGATGTACAGCTTGTCCAGCACGTCCTGGGGTGGGTAGATCTCGGGGTTTTTCACCAGTGACGCGTCCATGTAGGCCTGGGCATCGGGGTTGGCGTTGGCATATCCGACCGTGGCGCTGACCTTGGCAATCACCTTGGGGTCGAGCAGGTAGTTGATGAACGCCAGGGCCTGTTCGGGGTTGTTGGCGTCCTTGGGGATGGCCAGCAGGTCGAACCACAGGTTGCTGCCTTCCTTGGGAATGCTGTAGGCGACTTTCACGCCGTTTTTCGCCTCCACGGCGCGGTTGGCGGCCTGGAACACGTCGCCGGAGTAGCCGAAGGCCACGCAGACATCGCCATTGGCCAGGTCGGAAACGTACTTGGAGGAGTGGAAGTAGGTGATATAGGGGCGCAGTTCGAGCAGGCGGGCTTCCGCCTTGGCGTAGTCGGCCGGTTTTTCGCTGCGCGGGTCCATGCCCAGGTAGTTGAGCACGGCCGGGAACAGTTCATCGGGCGAGTCCATGAATGCCACGCCGCACTGCTTGAGCTTTTTCAGGTTCTCGGGCTCGAACAGCACCGCCCATGAATCGACATGGTCGACGCCCAGGGCCGCCTTGACCTTGTCGATGTTGTAACCGATGCCGTTGGTACCCCACAGGTAGGGTACGGCGTACTGGTTGCCCGGGTCGTTCTGCTCAAGCTGCTTGAGCAGCTTGGGGTCCAGGTGCTGCCAGTTGGGCAGCTTGCTGCGGTCCAGCGGCAGGAAGGCACCGGCCTGGGCCTGGCGTGCGAGGAAGTGGTTGGATGGCACCACCACGTCATAGCCGGTGCGCCCGGCCAGCAGCTTGCCTTCCAGGGTTTCGTTGGAGTCGAACACGTCATAGACCACCTTGATCCCGCTGCTGGCCTGGAAGTCGGCCACGGTGGTGTCACCGATGTAGTCGGTCCAGTTGTACACGCTGACCGAGGGAGTGGCCTGGGTGGTGGTGGCGAACAGCAGGGCGAATGCGGCGGGGATCAGGGCTTGCAGATGACGCATGGGGACACCTCGTTGGTATTGTTCTTGGCGTTCGGTGTATGGCGGCCGCTCCCACAGGTGACTCATTACCTTGTAGGAGCAGCCTTGTGCTGCGAAGAGGCCGGTAGGGCAAAAGATCTACTGTGGCGGTACTGGCCCCTTCGCAGCACAAGGCTGCTCCTACAGGTCCAGTGCATGCCTTGGAAGTTGATTACACGCTCAGCATCAGGAACTCACGCTCCCACGAGCTGATCACGCGCTTGTAGTTCTCGTGCTCGGCGCGCTTGACCGCCACGTACCCCTGGACGAACTGCTTGCCCAGGTACTGCTGCACGGTCTCGCAGTCTTCCATGTGCTGCAGGGCGTCCTCGATGGTGATCGGCAGGCGCAGGTTGCGCCGCTCGTAGGCACGGCCCTGCACAGGGGCGCTGGGCTCGATGCGCTCGACCATGCCCAGGTAGCCGCACAGCAGGCTGGCGGCGATGGCCAGGTACGGGTTGGCATCGGCGCCCGGCAGGCGGTTTTCCACGCGCATCGCCTCGGGGCTGGAGGTGGGCACGCGCAGGCCGGCGGTGCGGTTTTCTTCACCCCACTCGACGTTCACCGGTGCCGAGGTGTCCGGCAGGAAGCGGCGGAACGAGTTGACGTTGGGCGCAAACATCGGCAGCAGCTTGGGGATGTACTTCTGCAAACCGCCGATGTGGTACAGGAACAGCTGGCTCATGCTGCCGTCTTCATTGGCGAAGATCGGCTTGCCGGTGGCGATGTCGACCACACTCTGGTGCAGGTGCATGGCACTGCCGGGCTCGTCGGTGATCGGCTTGGCCATGAAGGTGGCGGCCACGTTGTGCTTGAGCGCGGCTTCACGCATGGTGCGCTTGAACACGGTGATCTGGTCGGCCAGGTCCAGGGCGTCGCCGTGGCGGAAGTTGATCTCCATCTGCGCCGGGCCGTCTTCATGGATCAGCGTGTCCAGGTCCAGGCCCTGGATCTCGCACCAGTCGTAGACGTCTTCGAACAGCGGGTCGAACTCGTTGGCGGCATCGATCGAGAACGACTGGCGGCCACTTTCGGCACGGCCGGAACGCCCCAGCGGCACTTGCAGTGGCAGGTCCGGGTCTTCGCAGCGCTGGGTCAGGTAGAACTCCATCTCCGGTGCCACGATCGGCTGCCAGCCTTTGTCGGCATACAGCTTGAGCACTTTCTTCAGCACGTTGCGCGGCGACAGCTCGATGGGGTTGCCTTGCTTGTCGAAGGTGTCGTGGATCACGATCGCGGTCGGCTCGATCGCCCACGGGATCTGGTACACGGCGCTCGGGTCTGGGCGGCAGACCATGTCGATGTCGGCGGCATCGAGCAGGTTGTAGTAGATGTCATCGTCAACGTAGTCGCCGGTGACCGTCTGCAGCAGCACGCTCTCGGGCAGGCGCATGCCACGCTCATGGAGAAACTTGGCGGTGGGCGCGATCTTGCCGCGGGCGATGCCGGTCAGGTCGCTGATCACGCATTCGACTTCGGTGATCCGGTGTTCTTTCAGCCAGGTGGACAGCTGATCGAAGGGGGCGTTCATACAGACCTCTTGGTTGGGTTTTAGTGTGGGAGCAGGCGTGCCAGCGTAAACCGTTCTACGGTTTCGAAGGCGTCCCGCTTCCCAGGTGACGCGCTGGAGACTATCTTGGTCGCAGCCCGCATGGCTGATCTATCCACTTTCTCCGGCAATGAATGCACCAAAAGAGTGCAACTAGGACCGAGCGTGACAACCGCCAATGCCCTGCAAGTCCAGGCTTTCCACACCACCGACGTGACCGAACAAGTACGTGCCACCCCTGGCTGGCAGCAGCAGTACCGGCAGATGTCGCCCGGGCATTTCAGCGGAGAGCTGCGTTGCCTGGGGCTGGACGGGGTGGAGGTATACGAGGAGCGGCTGAACACCCGGGTGGAGCAGTTTTTCCGCGCACCCAGCGGTTCGCTGGCGTTCTGCTTCGACTGCAGCGAGAACAGCCTGTACCTGCTGAACGAACAGAGCCGCAACATCTGGATCACCCCGGAGAACTACCAGGAAGTGGCGGTCGTGTTCGACCAGGCCTTCCTGGCCCGCCATGGGCTGGACCCGCAGCGCCTGGAAGGGTTGTTCATGGTGCCGCTGGGCAGCGGCCAGAACGCGCTGTTCGGCAGCTGGCTGAGCGCGACGCTGACCCGCCTGGGCCAGGCGGATTGCCCGCTGCAGGGGCAGGCCCTGGCGGAGCAGCTGCTGGAGGACTGCCTGTTCATCCTCGACAACGCCTGCCAGCGCCTGCAGGGCGTGGCATTGGGCCGGCGTGACGAGGAACGGGCGATCATGCGCCGGGTGAGCGAGTGGGCGGCCGACTGCCCGGAGGAGACGCTTAACCTGGTGGAGCTGGCGGATGTTGCCGGGGTTTCCTTGCGTCAGTTGCAGCAAGCCTTCAAGGCGTATACCGGGATGCCGCCGGCGCACTGGTTGCGCCTGCGCCGGCTCAACGGTGCGCGGCGCGATCTGCTGCACGGCGGTGAAGTGACCGTGGCCGAGGTGGCGATGCGTTGGTCGTTCTGGCATTTGGGAAGGTTTTCAGAGAGTTACCGGCAGTTGTTCAAAGAGTTTCCCAGCGAGACCTTGAAGCGGGGCAGGGGCTGAATCTGGTGGTATAGCTGCTGCCACAGGATCACCTCAGTGCCAGGCGTTGTGAGGTCCCTGTGGGAGCGGGTTCACCCGCGAAGAGGCCGGCCCAGGCAATACACAACCCAGCATTCCACAGCGAAAATTGCTATCGTGCCGCCCTGATTCCACCCGAGGTGCCGATGTTCTACCTGCCTTTGCCCAGCGACCAGGCCGACCGCCTCGCCAGCGAGCCCACCACCGACTTCTTCACCACCGCCAGCGTCCTCGACGCCGCCGCAGTGCTGTTCGTGCAGAACCTGCCGCGCCAGCCCGCCACCGCCTCGGCGGATGCGCAGGAGCGCCGCTTTGCCGAAATAGTGCGCATTGCCAACGAGGTCGAAAGCGCCGCGCCGGGGCGCTTCCAGGGCCAGGTAGCGCAGCACTTCGATCGCGAAGCCTTCGCCATGGGCCTGGGCATGCTGGGCGAAAACGGTATCGCACTGCTGTCGACCGAGGTGGAGTACCAGGCCGACGAGTTGCTGGACGCCGAGGGCCAGTGGAACTTCCAGTTCGCCGACAGCTACCGCCAGCGGGCAACCCCGCTGCACCCGGTGTACCTGCCGTCATTGGCCAGCGACCTGATGCTCAGCGACCAACAGAACCGCCTGCTGCGCGAATTCCTCAGTGGTATCGATGAGTCGGTGGCGGTTCAGGGCTTTGCCGGCACCGGCAAGACCTTCCTGATTCACCAGTTCGCGCGCCTGCTCGAGCCGCAGCGCACGCTGTTGCTGGCGTTGACCGAAGGCCAGCTGCGCGCGCTGCAGGCGCGGGTCAAGGATGCCGCCGCCTACACCGCACTGACCTTCGGCCAGCTGGCCGACGAGCTGCTCAACCGCGACCTCACCAGCAATGGCTGGCGCCTGCGCGACCCGTATCGCACCAAGCTTTCGTGGCGCCCGCAGGATGCGCAGGTGGTACGTTGGCTGGCCATTCCCGACATCGGCCCGCTCGCCGCGCGCGATGTGGTTGCCTTGTGCATCCGCGCGGTGCGCACGTTCTGCCACAGCGCCGACACCCAGCTGCAGTTGCACCACCTGCCCTGGGCCGGGCCGGGGACCACGCCACTGGACCAGGAAGTGTTGCTGGAAAAGGCACGGCTGTACTGGCAGGAGCTGATTCGCCCGTCGGCACGGGAAATCCAGTTGCCGGTGCGCGACTACCACCGGGTCAAACTGCTGTCGCTGACCAGTCATGTGATCGACAGCCGCTACACCCATGTCATCGTCGACGAGGCCCACGAGCTGTCGGCACCGATGCTTGCCGTGCTCGACCGCAGCCCGCAGTCGATCATTGCCCTGGGTGACGAGCTGCAGAACCTCAACGGCCTCAGCGCGCACCATGGCGGCTTCATCCGCCAGCGTTACATCGACCACTCGCTGCGGGCCGGGCCGGCGATGGACAACGTGCTCAACCCGCTGATCCAGGCCCACCCGGCGGCGATCCAGGCAGCCTTCAGCGGCAGCGCCGAGCATTACACCCGGGTCAGCTTCTTCGATGCGGTAACGGTGCCGGAACAGCCCACGGCGTTGATCGTCGACGATGAATGGGGCCTGTTTGGCTGGTTCCAGCGCCTGACCCACCAGGGCGTGCCGTTCGTGCTGCTGAAAAGCGCGCGCAAGGACTTCGAGCTGTTCGTCGAAGACTGCATCGAGCTGTACCGCCATGGCACCCGGCCGCGTCACCCGATGCTGTTCCGCTATGCCAGCTGGCAGGCGCTGGAGCAGGACAAGGGTGATGACAAGGCGTTCGTCGCCGTGGCCAACATGCTGCGCAAGGGTTACACGCCAGAGCACTTTGCCAGGGCCAAGAGCCGTTACCGATGGGACAAGGCGCCCAAGCTGTTCCTGGGGCGGGTGCGGGATGTGAAGAACATGGAGTTCGCCCGGGTGATGGTGTCGCCGGAGCTGATGGTAGCGCCGCAGGTGGCGGGGAACCGCAATGAACGGGCGCGGATGCTGGCGGGGTTGTATACCGCCTGTTCGCGGGCGCGGCATGAACTGATCGTGCCAGGGGGGATGCTGGACTGGGTCAAGGACCAGGTTCGGGATTGATATTGTTGGGGCTGCTTTGCAGCCCATCGCGACACAAGGCCGCTCCTACAGGGGACCGCGATACAGGCCGGCCCCACAGGATCGCGCCGTGATCGCCTGTAGGAGCGGCCTTGTGTCGCGATGGGCCGCAAAGCGGCCCCAGTTACGCTGAATCAGTTACGGTCCAGCCACACCGTCTGGGCATTGGTGAACTCACGCACACCAAAGTGCGACAGCTCACGCCCGAAGCCGCTCTTCTTCACCCCGCCAAACGCCACGCGGGGGTCGGAAGCGCAATAGCCGTTGATGAACACGCCGCCGGTATCCAGCGCCGCGGTCATGCGCTCGGCCAGCGCGTAGTCGGCGGTGTAGATGGTCGAGGCCAGGCCGAACTCGCTGTCGTTGGCCAGCTCCACCGCATGCTCCGCATCACGTGCGCTGATGATCGCCGCTACCGGCCCGAACAGCTCCTGCTTGAACGCAGTCATCTGCGGGGTGACGTTGGCGAACACGGTCGGCGCGTAGAAGTTGGCAACGCCATCGACCTTGTGGCCGCCCAGCAGCAGGGTGGCGCCTTCGGCGATGGTCGCCTGGACCTGGCCATCCAGCTCGTCGCGAAGGTCGTAACGGGCCATCGGGCCGATGTAGGTACCTTCTTCCAGCGGGTTGCCGACCTTCAGCTCGCGAGTGGCCTCGACGAACTTGCGGGTGAATTCGTCAACGATGCTTTCCTCGACGATCAGGCGCTTGGCCGCAGCGCAGACCTGGCCGGTGTTCTGGTAACGGCCGATCACGGCTGCTTTCACGGCGGCATCCAGGTCGGCGTCGGCCAGCACGATGAACGGGTCGGAACCGCCCAGCTCCAGCACGCACTTCTTCAGCGCCGCGCCGGCTTGCGCACCAATCGCCATGCCGGCACGCACGCTGCCGGTCAGGGTCACGGCGGCGATGCGCGGGTCGTTGATGGCGCGGGTGACGCCGTCCGGGGTCACGTTCAGCACTTCGAACACGCCTTCCGGCAGGCCGGCATCCTTGAACAGCTCGCCCAGCAGGTAGGCGCTGCCCATCACGTTCGGCGCGTGCTTGAGTACGTAGGTGTTGCCGGCCAGGATTGCCGGCACGGCGCCGCGCAGTACCTGCCAGACCGGGAAGTTCCATGGCATCACGGCCAGGATCGGGCCCAGCGGGCGGTATTCGATGCGGGCTTTCTCGACCTGGGTCGGCTCGGCGGCGAGCATGGCCGGGCCATGTTCGGCGTACCAGCGGCACAGGCCGACGCACTTGCTGACTTCACCACGGGCCTGGGCGACAGGCTTGCCGATTTCGCGGCTGATCATTTGCGCGAAGGCTTCGGCCTTGGTTTCGAGGGTGCTGGCCAGGGCAAGCAGGTACTCGCTGCGCTGACCCAGCGACACCTGGCGCCACTGGCGGTAGCCAACCTTGGCGCGTTGCAGCGCCGCTTCCAGTGCGGCGTCGGTGTCGAACGGGTAGGCGCCGATCTGCTCGCCGCTGTACGGGTCGAGGGAGATGGCGTGGGTCAGGCTGCTGATCGCGCTCATGGCGGGACACTCTCGTTGTTGTTGAACCGTGACGCCAGACTAGTGGGCTATGGCTTTAATGAAAACTGAATAATAATGAGCGAAACATTCACGTTTGGAGAAAGGCTGTGGACCTGGTGCAACTGGAGATCTTCAAGGCCGTGGCAGAGCAGGGCAGCATCAGTGCCGCCGCGCAGCATATCCATCGGGTGCCGTCGAACCTGACCACGCGTATCAAGCAACTGGAGGAGGACCTGGGCGTGGAGCTGTTCATCCGCGAGAAGAGCCGCCTGCGCCTGTCCCCCGCGGGCTGGAACTTCCTCGAATACACACGGCGCATCCTCGACCTGGTGCACGAGGCGCGGCTGACCGTGGCCGGTGAAGACCCGCAAGGCACCTTCGCCCTGGGGTCGCTGGAAAGCACGGCCGCGGTGCGCATCCCGGCCTTGCTGGCGGCCTACAACCAGCGCTACCCCAAGGTCGACCTGGACCTGTCCACCGGGCCTTCCGGGACCATGCTCGAAGGCGTGTTGTCTGGCCGCCTGGTGGCGGCGTTCGTCGACGGGCCGGTGCTGCACCCGACGCTGGAAGGCATGCCGGTGTTCGAGGAAGAAATGATGGTCATCGCGCCGCTCAACCACGCCCCGGTAACCCGCGCCCAGGACGTCAACGGCGAAAGCATCTACGCCTTCCGCGCCAACTGTTCGTACCGCCACCACTTCGAGAACTGGTTCGTGCAGGACCAGGCGGTGCCGGGCAAGATCCACGAAATGGAGTCGTACCACGGCATGCTGGCCTGCGTCAGCGCCGGCGCCGGCCTGGCCATGATGCCGCGCAGCATGCTCGACAACATGCCCGGTTGCAGCACCGTCAGTGCCTGGCCGATGTCGGAGGATTTCCGTTACCTGAAAACCTGGCTGGTGTGGCGACGGGGCACGGTATCGCGCAGTTTGAGCATGTTCGTGAAACTGCTTGAGGAAGGGCGCGCAACCTGATGTTCCAGCACAATATTCACACCATTGATGCGAATTTCATCCAGACGACCATGCATCAGCACGAACGCCGTTACGCCCGAAGGATCAGATAATAGGTAAGCCATCCTCGAAAGGAGGGTCGTACCATGCGTAACCATCACTATGCCCTCGGCGCGGCACTGCTGATCACCCTGGCGCTGCCATGGACCCTGGCGGCCGCCGCAGACCTCAATGCCCCCATCGACATGCAGGCCGTGCAACTGCAACAGCAGGAGCAGAACGGCGTCCGCTACCTGCAAGGCGGCATCGGCCAGGACGAAGCCAACGCCCTGCGCAAGACCCCGGGCTATGACCTGCATGTGGAACTCTCCACCGGCCCGGAAGGCAAGTTCCAGAGCGGTGCCACCGTCGACATCCAGAATGCACAGGGCCAGCCCGTGCTCAGCCTTACGGATGCCGGGCCGCTGCTGTATGTGCAGTTGCCTCCCGGCAAATACAAAGTGACTGGCAACGCCCAGGGTGAGACGGTGCAGCAATTGGTGACCGTGAATGGCAAGACCCCCGCGACCGTGAACCTGAACTGGCGTTGATGAAAAAAAGGGCAGGAGTACGGATGTGCTCCTGCCTGAAAGGAGCGCATCGCCATGAGCCTGGACCTTCAGCTGGAGATGTTGGACGAGCGGGGCTATGTGTTGCTCCCCGGTGTGCTCGAACCCTTGCGTATCGCCTTGTTGCGCTGCGCCATCGATGACCTGCAGCCCATCCACTGGGATTACCAGGGGCTGCTGGAACACTACAAGTGCGTGTTCAACCGCAACCCGTTGTGGTTGCCCTTTCTCGACCTGCCGCCGCTGATCGCCCTGGCCGAAGCGGCACTGGGCGCCGACTGCCATGTGATCGGCCAGACCGCCTGGCGCAGCCACCCGGGCTACCCCGGCGTGGCCCTGCACCTGGACCATCTGCCCATGCAGTTGCCCGACTGGCTCAGCGAGCGCGGCGATTTCACCCAGCCCCCGCAGATCCTGACTGCGCAGCTGTACCTCAGCGATATCGACCATCACATCGGGCCGACCTGGATTGTGCCCGGCAGCCACCGCGCGGCGCGGCCACCACAGGCTGGCGAGCAACACTGGCAGGGCCGTGAGGCCCAGCCGGTGCTGTGCAAGGCAGGGGACGCGCTGGTGTTTCGCAGCGATGTCTGGCACAGCGGCGGGGCCAACTGCACCCAGTCACGCGAGCGCGACATGCTGCAAGTGCACTATGGCCGGCGCATGGTCGCGCAGAAGTTTTCGCCGTACCTGAACTGGCGTTTCAACCCGCAGGTGCTGGAGGAAGCCACCCCCAGGCAAAGGCGCCTGCTGGGCGAACACGAAGAGGCGGAATACGACTGACCGCTGCTGTTCGGCATGGCAGATGCTGGCGCAGGGTATTAGCCAATGGTGGCAATTCACTTTCAACTTTGTGTTTATCTGGTCGATAATCAGAAAAGTATTACTTCGTGTGACCGGTCTGGATGCATCCGGTCGCCAGATAAGATCGAGGGGCCCAAGCCCCCGCTTGCCGTATAGACCATCAGGAGAAGTCATTGATGAAAACCCGTCTAGCAGCTTCGCTGGCTGCTGCAGTGCTGGCCTTTGCCGGAACGAATCTGGCTCAGGCAGCACAGGTGACCGGCGCCGTTGGCGCCACTGGCCAAGGTGACATGACCTACCGTATTGGCCTCTCGTTCGACTGGGACAAGAAATGGCTGGAAAGCAGCACCGGTCATCTGACCGGATACTGGGATGCGGCCTACACCTATTGGGAAGGCGGTGAGGCCAGTGGCGCACACTCGCTGTCGTTCAGCCCAGTGTTCACCTACGAGTTCAGCGGTTTCACCTATACCCCGTACATCGAGGCCGGCATTGGTCTGGCGGCGTTTTCCAAGACCGACGTGGGCGACCAGCGCCTGGGCTCGTCGGTCAATTTCGAAGACCGCATCGGCTTCGGCCTGAAACTGCCGGGGGAGCAGAAGGTGGGGATCCGCGCGATGCACTACTCCAACGCGGGGCTCAAGCAGCCTAACGACGGCATCGAGTCGTACTCGCTGTTCTACAGCAAAGGGTTCTGAGACCGGGGGGCCGCTTTGCGGCCCATCGCGACACAAGGCCGCTCCTACAGGAGATCGCGGTTTCCTTGTAGGAGCGGCCTTGTGTCGCGATGGGCTGCAAAGCAGCCCCAGGAACGGTCAGAAGGTATACGAAACCCCAGCTTGCACCGTCCGCGGCGCTCCTGGGTAGGCGTAGAAGTTGAATGCTCCCTCGTCGTATTCCTTGTTGAACAGGTTCTTCAGGTCCAGGTTGAGGCGAATGTTGTCGTTGACCTTGTAAAAGGCCAGCAGGTCGACAACGGTGTACTGGTCCATGTTGTAAGTCACTGCCTCGGTTTGGCCATTGCGGTCATCGACGTACTTCACACCAACCCCCAGACCAAGGCCTTTAGCCAATCCGTCCTGGAATTCGTAGGTGTTGAGCAGGCTGAAGCTGTTCCTTGGAATGTTCGCCAGCCGGGTGCCAGAGGGCAGGCGGTTGTCCTTGGTCACTTCAGCGTCAACGTAGGCATAACCACCGATCACACGCCACTCCGGTGTCAGGTTTCCGGCAACGTTGATATCCAGGCCACGGCTACGTACTTCGCCAGCGGCAAGGTTGTAGTTGGGGTCCGCCGGGTCGCGTGTCAGCACATTTTCCTTGACGATGTGGTAGATCGCCGCGTCAACGCTCAGTTGACGGTCCGGCGCTTCCCATTTCACACCCAGCTCATACGACTTGCCTTTCTCCGGGTCGAAGCCCGAACCTTGCAGGCTGGCGCCGCTGTTGGGCTTAAATGAACGGGCGGTATTGGCATAGACGGCAACCGTATCGGTCAGGTCGTAGATCAGGCCAACGCGCGGGGTGACGCCATTCTCGCCTTTGCTGAAGTCTCGGTTTGCGGGCCGCTTGTCGTCGTAGTCATGCTCGAAACGCTCGAAGCGAACACCTGCAAGTGCCTTCAAGCGCTCAGTCAGAGCCACCTGGTCCTGGATGAAATACGCCCAGGTCTCGAGCTTCTCGCTGTCCCAGGTGGTTGGTACCGCTGCCAGCTCCGGCCTCGGCTGGCCTAGTACCGGGTTGTAGATATCGATCGTGTAGGGCGCGGTGGAACGTCGAATGATCGAACTGTAGTGATAGTTCTCGTACTCGACGCCGGTCAGCAGGGTGTGGCTGAACGCGCCTGTATCGAAATGCCCGGTGAGGTTCAGCTGCCAGTCGCGGTCGGACCACTCCAGCTTGCGGTAATTGAAGTTGCGCTGCAGGGTGCGGCCATCTGCGGGGGCACTGGTGGCCTCTACAGCATTGCCTTTGAGTGAACCGTCAAGGTATTGGAAGCCTCCACCCAGCGTCCAGTTGTCGTTGAGCAGGTGCTCGAAACGCAACTGGGCCATGTTGTTGTCATTGTGCAGCAGGTTGTCGCTGCCTTTCTCCCAGATGTAGGTGTCGCGCGAGGCGCTGCCAGTCTGGGTGGCGTAGCGGGTCAGGCCACGGTCCAGCGGGTGGTTGTTGCGCATGAAGTCGCCCTCGAAGACGATCTTCGTGCTGTCGTTGACCTGCCAGCTGAGCACCGGCGCCACGTCATAGCGCTCGCTTTCCACGTCGTCACGGAAGCTTTCGCCGCCTTCGCCCAGCAGGTTCAGGCGGTAGGCCAGCGAGCCGTCCTGGTTCAGCGACCCGGTGGCGTCCAGGGTCGCACGGTGCATGCCCTGGTCATCGAACTGGCTGCCCAGGGTAACTTTCGACTCTGGCAGCGGCTGCTTGCTGACCACGTTGAAGGTGCCGCCGGGGTCGCCACGGCCGTACAGGCTGCTGGCCGGGCCACGGATCACTTCCAGGCGCTCGACGGTGTTGGCGTCGGGGGCGTTGGGGTAGCCGCGGTTGATCGGGAAACCGTTGCGGTAGAACTCCCCGGTGGTGAAGCCACGCACGGTGAAGGTGGTCAGGCCCTGGCCGCCGAAGTTGTTGGCGCGGCCGACACCGCCGGCGTAGTCCAGGCCATCCTGCAGGCGCGTGGCGCCGGTATCTTCCAGTACATCCTTGGGCACCACGCTGACCGATTGCGGGGTTTCGTGCAGGGCGGTGTCGGTGCGGGTGGCGCTGGCCGAGCGGGTAGCCTTGTAGCCCTCGACCGGGCCATCGGCACGTTCGCTGTCGGCGCTGCTGGTGATGTTCAGGGCCTGGAGTTCGATCTGGGCGGGTTCGCCGAGCGGTTCAGGCTCGGCAAAGGCCAGCGGGGAGACAGCATGAAGCACACAAAGCGAAACGAACGTGCGACGCATCGACGGTACGATCCTGGAGTAGGGCGCTGAGGGTAGGGTGGGCAAGCGCCGAGAAACTACTACGAATCATTATCAAATGCATGCATTCTTTTTGTGTGGCACTGGTGTACCAGATACCAAGGGTGGAATCTGTGTTGGCTTCTTCGCGGGTAAACCCGCTCCCACAGGGGGTTCACCAAGCCTGAGGTCAGTGGAATTCCTGTGGGAGCGGGTTCACCCGCGAAGAGGCCGGTGCAGGTATACCAGCACTCACCGAACCGCCTTGATCGCCAGCACATTGCACAGCGGATGCTCCAGCACATGCGCCGTGGTCCCGCCCAGGAACGTCTGCATGGCGTCATGCCGGTGGCTGCCCATCACGATCACATCCGCCCGGCTGTGCCCGACGAACTGGGCAATCACCTTGATCGCGGCCCCTTCCAGGAAGTGCCTGCGCTCCAGCGGGATCTGGTGGTGGTCGCCCAGCCGGTTGAACGCCGCCCGCTGCGCGGTGCGCACGCTGACATCGAAGCCTGGCATGGTCACTGTGCCGGCGCCGAAGTCGGCAATGTGGGTCTTGGCCGCGTCGCACACATGCAGCAGGTGCAGCTCGGCATTGCACTGCAGGGCCAGGGCATGGGCGCAATGGATCACCTGCTCATCCAGGTGCTCGCCGGCGCCATGGCTGTTCAGGTCCACCGCGGCGGCAATCTGCCGGGGCAGCGGCAGGCGGATATCGCTGACCAGGTGCACGGCGACCGGGCTGTCCTTCAGCAACTGCCAGTCCAGTGGCGTTACCAGCAGGCGCTTGAGCACCGGTTCGTGCTGCACGTCCTTGATCAGCAGGTCGCAACCCAGCCGTTCCACCCGCTCCAGCACGCTGCCCAGCGGATCGCGGGTCAGCAGCAGTTCGGTAGACACATCCAGGCCGGCGTTGGCCAGTTGTTCGGCTTCGTCCGCCAGCCATTGGCGGTTGTCGCTGAGCAGCCGCTCACGCTCGCGGCTATCGCTCATCAAACCGAAGGTGTCGACATCGTCGACGAACACGTTGATATCCAGCAAGGCACCGCTGGATTCCGCCAACGCCGCAGCGCGTTGCAGCGCTGGCGTGTGGCGCATCTGCGGGCCGAGCATGACGAACAGACGCTTGAACTGGCTCATCTCACACCTCCACGTGTGGCAGCCCCCCGGTGTCTGGTCTTGTTCAGTCTAGACCGCGCAGGGCCGCATGAGCGGCCGACGGAGGCTGGCGCGGCACGGTGTGTCGGGTATTATGCGGGCCCCATCATTTTCACGAGGCCCGCCCCATGTCCCTGAGTGCTGAACAGATCGGTGAATTCCGCGCCTTCGCCGAGCAGCTGGCCGATGCTGCTGCCGTGGCGATCAAGCCATACTTTCGCGCCAGCCTGGACGTCGAGGACAAGGGTGGGCGCCTGTACGACCCGGTGACCGTGGCCGACAAGGCAGCCGAGGACGCCATGCGCGAGCTGATCCAGGCCCGCTATCCCGACCACGGCATCCTCGGTGAAGAGGCCGGCGTGGCAGTCGGCAGCAGCCCGCTGACCTGGGTGCTCGACCCGATCGACGGTACGCGCGCCTTCATCACCGGCCTGCCGCTGTGGGGCACGCTGATTGCCCTGAACGACGGCACGCGCCCGGTTGTAGGGGTGATGAACCAGCCGTTCACCGGCGAACGCTTTGTCGGCACACCGGAAGGCGCCTGGCGCAGCGGTACGCCGTTGCAGACCCGCGCCTGTGCCGACCTGGCCTCGGCCACGCTGATGTGCACCACGCCGGACATGTTCGATACCGCCGCGCGCAAGGCTGCATTCGAAGCCGTTGCCGGCAAGGCGCGCCTGATGCGCTACGGTGGCGATTGCTATGCCTACTGCATGCTGGCTTCCGGGTTTGTCGATGTGATCGTCGAGGCGAGCCTGCAGCCGTATGACGTGCAGGCGCTGATGCCGATCATCGAAGGGGCGGGCGGGGTGATCACGGCGTGGGATGGCAGCAGCGCGCAGAATGGCGGGTGCGTGGTGGCCTGTGGTGACCCGGCGCTGCATGCACAGGTGGTGGAGATGTTGCGTCACGCCATGTGATTCATGTGTTGCTTGTGCCGGCCTCTTCGCGGGTAAACCCGCTCCCACAGGTACTGCGCAGTTTTCAAGATATGTGATGATCTTGTGGGAGCGGGTTTACCCGCGAAGAGGCCGGCACAGGTATGCAAAACCCCCGATCACCGCACTTTTTCCAATTTCCGGGCTCTATGCTTGGCCAGGCCACACTGATCCCCGGTGCGGCCGCCGAATATCGACCCGGTGCCGATGGTTGCAAGCAAGCCAAAATTCTTCCTCCGCCTGCTATTGGCAGGCACCCTCACGTGCCTGTGCGCCTGCACCCAGCAGCAGGGTCGCGACATGGTCAACCAGCTCGGCAACGGCAAGCCCAGCGAACTGTTCCAGACCAGCGTCGACCGCCTGGCCACGCTGTCCATGCGCGACAACCTGCAGAGCTTGTACCTGCTGATGAACAAGCTTTATCTGCGCAACCCCAACCAGTGGAAGCTGTCCGGCTACGTGGACGCGGCCACTGCCGAGCGGCAGATCCGTATCGCCATCGAACAACGCCAGCCCTTGCCGCAACTGGGCAACCGTCGCGACCTGGCAGCCTTGAGCTTTGCCCTGAGCCCCGAGTTTCGCGGTGACCGGGTGGGCGCCTTCATCTACGCCATCGGCAGCATGCTGATCACCGCCCACGGCGGGCGTACCGAGTTCTACATGACCGATACCATCGACCCGCTGTTCGTCAACAACGCGGCGCGCAATATCGAGAAGGCCACCTGGATGTTGAGCCAGCGGCAGGATGCCAATGGCGTGCTGCTGTTGTTCTCCAACGAAATCTCGGAAGAGGGCAGCAACCTGAGTTTTGCCGTTGAGTTCGGCAAGATCGTGGCACGGCTGGACTTGCTGGCGGAGTTGCTGGATGAGCGATACAGGCGGATTGGCTTGAATTATGCGCAAAGCCTGTTGTTGATGAACTTCCTGCCGGTGCAGTGAAGTGGGCGGTTCCGGGGTGCCTGTACCGGCCTCTTCGCGGGCACAGGCAACCGACATTCAGCGGGTACGCAACGACTCCAGCAACGGCTGAAACTCCGCCAGCAACCAGTCCCGCAAGCGGCAGCAACTGGAGTCATGGTCCTTGTCTTCGTTGAACGCCAGGAAGTGGAAGGTATCCTTGAGCACCAGTTCCTCTTCCACCGGCCTTGCCAGCAGCCCTTGGGCCACCAGCGGCTCTACCAGGTGGTGCCAGCCCAGCGCCACGCCCTGGCCACCCAGGGCCAGCTGCACCAGCAGGTTGTAATCGTTGGCATTGAAGAAGTGCGGGCCGGTGTTGGCGCGGCTTTTCAGGTCGATGTCATGGAACGCCAACCAGACGTTCCAGTCCACGTGCTCGGCCACCTGCGAGCGGCCATAAGGGCTGAGGTTCAACAACGTGCCATCGCGTAGCCCCTGCAGGGTACGCACCTCCGGGTGCTGCGCCAGGTACAGCGGTGTGCACACCGGGTAGATCACGTCGTGGTTGAGCTGGTGCGAGCTGTAGCCCGCCTGCACCTTGCCCAGTTTGGTGATGTAGATGTCCGGGCGAACCCCGGGCTCCATGGCCAGGAAGTTCTGCGTGGTCACCAGGTTGATGTCGATGTCCGGGTTCTCATCGAAGAACCTCGGCATCCGCGGCCCCATCCACAAGGCGGCGAAGGCCGGCGAACAGCACAGGGTGACCACCTGCTTGCTGTTGGTGTTGCTGCGAATGCGCTCGGCAGCCTGGGAAATGTTGACGAACGACAACTGCACCGCATCGAAGAAGATCGAACCGGCCACCGTCAGCTCCACCGCACGGCCCACGCGGGTGAACAACTCGGCGCCCAGGTAGGTTTCCAGTTCGCGGATTTGCCGGCTGACCGCTGCCTGGGTCACGCACAGCGCCTCGGCGGCGCGTGTGAAGTTCTGGTACTTGGCGGCGGCGACGAAGACTTTGACCGCACGCAGCGAGGGCATCTTGATCAGCGTCTGATCGGGTTCGGAGTGTCTGACCATGTCGGTGGGGTGCAGTCCTTTGTAGGAGCAGCCTTGTGCTGCGAAAGGGCCCCTGCAGGCACCCATGGCTCAAGTGTATGAGCCGGTCTCTTCGCTGCACAAGGCTGCGCCTGCATTCAAGCGCACTGCGCCAGGCTGTGGCTCGGGGCTCAGGCCCTGATTGATAACTTCAGGTAATGGTTTGCGTGAAACAAATGTCGTTGGACCCGCTCTGGCTCAAGGCCTAACGTTGAACCCACGGCGCGACATTCGAGACATCGATAGTCGGACAACTTTGAAGCAGGACATTCTGCGTGCCGGTTTTGACTCACGTTCGAATTTGAACGGACTGCCAAGCGTACTCGCACTGATCTCTACCCGCCTTATTGAAAGTGCGATGTTGAAAGATTGGTTAATAAGCATAATAAAGAGGGTCGTATGAGCCATGCCGATGAGATTCTTTCGGTAAAAAACATCTTCAAAGTGTTCGGTCCCAACCCGAACATGGCCATGGAGATGCTCCGCAAGGGGGCCGACAAGAACGAAATCTTCAGCAAGACCGGCCACGTCGTCGGCGTGTTCGATGCAAGCTTTTCCGTCAAGCGTGGCGAAATCTTCGTCATCATGGGCCTGTCCGGTTCGGGCAAGTCGACCATGGTGCGGCTGTTCAACCGCCTGATCGAGCCCACCTCCGGCAGCATTCACCTCAACGGCAAGGAAATCACCGGGCTCTCCGACAAAGCCCTGCTGGATGTGCGCCGCAAGGAAATGGGCATGGTGTTCCAGTCCTTTGCGCTGATGCCGCACATGAGCGTGCTGGAAAACACCGCGTTCGGCCTGGAGATTGCCGGCGTAGCGGAGGCCGAACGCCACAGCCGCGCCCGTGAAGCATTGAGCCAGGTTGGCCTGGCCGGCCATGAAAACAGCTACCCGCACCAGTTGTCTGGCGGCATGCAGCAGCGTGTAGGCCTGGCCCGGGCCCTGGCCAACGACCCGGCGATCCTGCTGATGGACGAGGCGTTCTCCGCGCTCGACCCGCTGATCCGCAGCGAAATGCAGGGCGAGCTGATCCGCCTGCAGGCCGAGCAGCAGCGCACCATCATCTTCATTTCCCACGACATCGAGGAAGCCATCCGCATCGGCCATCGCATCGCGATCATGGAAGGTGGCCGCGTGGTGCAGATCGGCACCCCGCAGGAGCTGATCAACCAGCCGGCCAACGACTACGTGCGCACCTTCTTCAAGAGCTTCGACAGCTCGCGGGTGCTCAAGGCCGGTGATGTGGCCAAGTTCGACCCGGCGGTGGTGTGCAAGGTCAACGGCAAGGCACCGAGCTTCCAGGCCGGCGTGCCGTTCGGCTACCTGGTCGATGACCGCGGGCAGTTGCTGGGCGTGGTCGACACCGACGCCAACGGCGCTACCGCCAGTGAGCGTTACAGCCTGCACGAGCAGTGCCCGGTATACACCGACACGCCACTGCACGAAGTGCTCGGGGTGGCGGCCGACCTGCCGTACCCGGTACCGGTGCTCGACCGCCAGGGCGCCTTCAAGGGCACGCTGTCGAAGAACGAGCTGTTGCAGACCCTGAGCCGCCACTAATACCCAGAGGTACACCCTCATGTCCGAATTCAGCATTCTCGACCCGTTCCAGGCGGCCACCATCCCCTTGGGCGACTGGGTCACCGCCACCCTGAACTTCCTGGTGCACAACTTCCGCGAGGTGTTCCGCGCCATCCGCTGGCCGATCGACCAGGTGCTCAATGGCATCGAGTTCACCCTGCAGAGCATCCCACCCACCATCGGCATCATCCTCTCCTCGCTGCTGGGCTGGCAGCTGGCCGGCAAGCGCATGGCCGTGCTGTGCTTCGTCACCCTGACCTTGCTAGGGCTGATCGGCGTATGGGCCGAATCCATGACCACCCTGGCGCTGGTGCTGACCTCGGTGTTCTTCTGCGCGGTCATCGGCATACCGCTGGGCATCCTGTGTGCCCGCAGCGACCGCCTGGAGCGCATCATCCGCCCGCTGCTCGACGCCATGCAGACCCTGCCGGCCTTCGTCTACCTGGTACCGGTGGTGATGCTGTTCGGTATCGGCAACGTGCCCGGCGTGCTGGTAACCATCGTGTTCGCCCTGCCGCCACTGGTGCGCCTGACCAACCTGGGCATTCGCCAGGTGCCGGAAGACAAGATCGAGGCCGCCCGTGCCTTCGGTTGCACCCCACGGCAGATGCTGACCCGCGTGCAGCTGCCGCTGGCCACCTCGACCATCATGGCCGGCCTCAACCAGACCCTGATGCTGTCGCTGTCGATGGTGGTGATCGCCTCGATGATTTCCGTCGGCGGCCTGGGCCAGATGGTCCTGCGCGGTATCGGCCGCCTCGACATGGGCCTGGCCACGGTCGGTGGCGTAGGGCTGGTGCTGCTGGCGATCTTCCTTGACCGCCTGACCCAGGCCATGGGCGCCCGCACCAGCGCCGACCCGAGCCTGCGCTGGTACCACACCGGCCCGGTAGGCGTGGTCATGCGCCTGTGTGGCGTGGCGCAACCGCAAGGGCGGCGCAAGACCGCCTGAGCACTGCAAGGCTTTTGAGACGTTCGATCTGCCGCACTTGAAGATAAAAATCAGAAGAAGGTAAGCGACGATGCACGAATCCAAGTTCTCCCGCAGCATCCTCAAATGCGCCACTGCGCTGACCCTGGTGGCAGCCGCGCTGGGCGCGCACGCCTCGGCCGAAAAACCGGGGGAGGGCGTGAAGGTTACGCCGATCTTCCCCTCCATCGCCGAAGAGCGCTTCCGTGGCGAAGTGGCCATGGAAGGCCTGCGCGAGCTGGGCTACAAGGTCCAGGAGCCTAAGGAGACCGAGTACGGCGTGATGATGGTGGCCCTGGCCAACGGCGATGCCGACTTCACCGTGCACCTGTGGGACAAACTGCACAACCAGTTTTACCAGCAGGCCGGTGGTGACGATGTGATGGTCAAGACCGGCGACATTCTGCCGGGCGTGGCCCAAGGCTACCTGATCGACAAGAAAACCGCTGACCAGTACAACATCAAGTACATCACCGACCTCAAAAAGCCAGAGATCGCCAAGCTGTTCGACACCGACGGTGACGGCAAGGCCGACATGACCGGTTGCAACCCGGGCTGGGGTTGCGAGCTGGTGATTGCCCACCACATGAAAGCCTACGACCTGGACAAGAGCATCACCGTCAACCAGGGCTCGTACTTCGCGCTGATGGCCGACACCATCACCCGTTACAAGGAAGGCAAGCCGATCTTCTACTTCACCTGGGTGCCACAGTGGATCGCCAGCGTGCTGGTCGAGGGCAAGGACGTGGTCTGGCTGGAAGTGCCGAAGACCGACCTGCCGGATGGCAAGAATGATGTCGACACGATGTACCACGGCAAAAACCTCGGCTTTGCCATCGACAAGGTGGTGGCCGTGCTGAACAAGGACTTTGCCGAAGAGAACCCGGCAGCGCTGAAGTTCCTGTCGCTGGTGCAGATCAGCACCGACGACGAGAGCAACCAGAACCTGAAGATGCAGCAGGGCGAGAAGAAGCCTGCCGACATCACCCGCCATGCCAAGGAATGGGTAGCGGCGCACCGCCAGCAGTTCGACCAGTGGCTGCAGGCATCGCGTGACGCTGCGGCCCAGGCTGGCAAGTAATCTGATCCATTAGCATTGGCTCCTTCGCGGGTGAACCCGCTCCCACAGGTACTGCACAGGCTCTGAATACTGTGCGATACCTGTAGGAGCGGGTTCACCCGCGAAGGGGGCAACGCGATTTCCGCTGTTGAGTTAATAGCCATGAGCCACTTCGAAAGCATCCTCAAGAACACCAACCTGGCCCACCTGGACCCGGCCATCCGCACTTCGCTGTCGATGCCATGCCAGCGTGTCGCCTTCGTCCTGCGCGAGCACTTCTCGATGATGGCCTTCACCGCCGCCATGGACAGCCTGGTCACCGCCAACCTGATGAGTGCCACGCCGTTGTTCCAGGTCCAGGTGGTGGGTGAGGGTACCCAGGTGATGAGTGACCTTGGCATCGCCCTGCCGGTCAACACTCAACTGGCCGACCTGGAGGTGCAAGGCCTGGACTGCCTGCTGGTGTGCGGCGGCTTCCGTGTGCGCCTGGAAACCGCACCGCTGCTGCGCGCCAGGCTGCGTCAGGCCGACCAGCACGGCTGCCAGCTGGGCGGTTTGTGGAACGGTGCCTACTTCCTGGCCGAAGCCGGTTTGCTCAACGACCATGATTGCGCCTTCCACCCCGATGGCCGGGCGATGATGAGCGAGCTGTTCCCCAAGGTGCGCATCAGCCGCCAGGCCCATGTGCTGGACCGCCGGCGCATGAGCTGCGCGGGCGCCAGTAGCGCGCTGGACATGATGCTGGCGCTGCTTGAACAGTGCGGTGGCGTAGCGTTGCGCCGCGCCGTGGAGCAGATGCTGGCGTGCGACCGGGCGCGGGTACTGAGTGATGCACCTGCCAGCTCGCCGGAAATCGACACCAGCCTGCCCAACGGCGTGCGCCTGGCCCTGGAGCTGATGCACGCCAATATCGAAGACCCGATCGGCATCGACGAGATTGCCGAGCATGCCGGCTTGTCCAGGCGGCATCTGGAGCGCCTGTTCCGCCGGCATGTACAGGCCACGCCGCCGCGTTACTATCTGGAGCTGCGGTTGACCCATGCACGGCAGTTGCTGCAGCACACCAGCAAGTCATTGACCGAAGTGGCGGTGGCCAGCGGGTTTGTCAGCTTCCCGCATTTCTACCGGCGCTTCCGTGAGCTGTTCGCCATTGCCCCGCGGCAGTACCGGGCAAGGAGCCAAGGGTGGGCAGGGCGGCAGGATGTGGCTGTGCACTGAACTTTCGGTTGCCTGTGCTGGCCTCTTCGCGGTTATTGCACAGGTGTTGCGGCAGTGGTGATCTCTGTGGGAGCGGGTTCACCCGCGAAGAGGCCGGCACAGAAAAACACCGTTCGATAACCGAACATCTTCCGTCAGTATCGTTGAGAGGCTGTACGCAATTAATACTGCTGTCTATGAACGCTTACGAGCTTCGGTCATTTTTCGGAGGTCGCTGTTGCTCTGGATGATGTGTGAGCTTTGGCTTAATGGATTGTAGAGTTCAGCTTGCATGTTAGTGGTGTCACCAAAGACCCTCTGGTCGTTCAAGCCAGACAGAGCATTTGAAGGCGCGGGGGCATAATGGATCACCGAAACTTCATGTCTGACGGCGAGTTGTTTTAGCATGTTTTGTGCGAGTTCGGTTTTATTGATTGCCTGTCGATCCACCAGGAAATTCACAAGCGTTAAAGGTAGTTGTTTTTTTGTCGTGCTGACTAATTCATTGACATCTTTAATGAACTCGGTAAGCTTGGGGCGCGCTTTGCGGTCTAGCATCATGACATTCAGCGTGACAGGGTTGCCTTCTCCAGCGTCAGTGACATACCAGTTGTATGATTTGTATTGGCCAACGGCTTTGGTTCCACCTGACTGATACAGCTTTTTTAATGCCGTACGACCTGTTGGGTCGGTATTGTTTATGGGGTCGCCAAGTACGTATGCGTAACTGTTCAAGCCGCCTGACTGGAATGGGCTGAGTTTGTCAGGGCTGACGAAGCGGCAAAAATCAGGGCAGTAAGCTCGGTAGCCGTTACCCAGAAAATAGAAGCCGGTAAGTTGGTCTTGATGTTCGCCATTGAAACCAATTCTCGAACTTGAGGTTGTTGATCTAAAACCATAGCACATATAGGAGTTCTGATGTGACACGGGATATCCTCAGCATGACAGATGCAATAAGCATGATTATAAAGTGCTTTCCTGATGTCGCTACTGTCAGAAATGTCAGGTAGCCTGACTTACCAGGGCGGCAGGATGTGGCTGTGCATTTACCTTTCGGTTGCCTGTGCTGGCCTCTTCGCGGGTAAACCCGCTCCCACAGGTATTGCACAGGTCTTGCGGCAGTGGTGATCTCTGTGGGAGCGGGTTCACCCGCGAAGAGGCCAGCACAGGAAAACACCGTTCGATAACCGAACATCTCTCCCGTCATGAACGTCCGCTATCCGCCCATCCATTCCCAAGGTCGCATTGCCCAACCCCCGCCTTTTTGCTTAAGTGTGCCCATCCACCGGTTGTCGCCTGCCCCCGCGACCCGCAGCCGGCTCGATAGAATGACCGTGACGACCGCAACCACAGCCCACCGGGCCGTAGGAAGCGGCGACCAGAACAATAACGATCCGAGTGCCTTGCCTATGGAAAGCCGCCTGCTGAGCGAGCGCAGTAGCGTGTTTCATCACGCCGACCCTTATGCTGTGTCCGATTATGTGAACCAGCACGTAGGCCAGCATTGCATCGGTCTGTCCCGCACCACTCATCCGCAAGCCAGCCTCAGCCACCGCAAGTTCGCCGAACTCGACCTGTGCCGCATCAGCTACGGCGGCAGCGTGCGCGTTACCTCGCCGGCACTGGAGACCATCTACCACCTGCAGGTGCTGCTCAACGGCAACTGCCTGTGGCGCGGGCACAAGCGCGAGCATCACCTGGTGCCGGGCGAGCTGCTGCTGATCAATCCCGACGACCCGGTTGACCTGACCTACTCGGAAGACTGCGAAAAATTTATCCTCAAGGTGCCGACCCGGCTACTGGACTCGATCTGCGACGAACAGCGCTGGCACCGCCCGGATGGCGGGGTGCGGTTCTTGCGCAACCATTACCGGCTGGACGAACTGGACGGGTTCGTCAACCTGCTGGCCATGGTCTGCCATGAGGCGGAAGTGGGCGATTCGCTGCCTAGGGTGCAGGGCCACTACAGCCAGATCGTCGCCAGTAAGCTGCTGACCTTGATGAGCACCAATATCCGCCGCGAAAGCCTGAGCGCGCCGCAAGCGGGGCTTGAGCGCATTCTTGACTACATCGAGCGCAACCTGAAGCTTGAACTGACAGCTGAAGCACTGGCGGAGCAGGCGTGCATGAGCCTGCGCTCGTTGTATGCATTGTTCGACCGGCATCTGCAGACCACGCCCAAGCAGTATGTGCGCCAGCGCAAGCTGGAGCAGGTACATGCCTGCCTGGGTGATGCCAGTTGCGCGGTACGCAGCGTGACCGAACTGGCCATGGATTATGGCTTCATGCACCTAGGGCGGTTTTCCGAGGTGTATCGGCAGCAGTTTGGCGAGTTGCCCTCGGAAACCTTGCGTAATCGGCGCTGAGCCGCACCGGCCTCTTCGCGGGTAAACCCGCTCCCACAGTGCCCCGCAGAAACACCAGCCTGCACAAAACGGATAGCACCGCGCACAAACCGGATATTCCCGCCCAATACCAATCCCTAACCTGACCAGGTCTAAACAATAACAAGGGAGACCCTGGCCATGTCCCTGGGATTCGACTACCTCAATGCCTTGCTCGAGGACGACCGTGACAAGGGCATCTACCGCTGCAAGCGCGAGATGTTCACCGACCCACGCCTGTTCGACCTGGAGATGAAACACATCTTCGAGGGCAACTGGATCTACCTGGCCCATGAAAGCCAGATCCCCGAGAAAAACGACTTCCTCACCCTGACCATGGGGCGCCAGCCGATCTTCATCGCGCGCAACAAGGACGGTGAACTCAATGCCTTCCTCAACGCCTGCAGCCACCGCGGCGCCATGCTCTGCCGGCACAAGCGCGGCAACCGCTCCAGCTACACCTGCCCGTTCCACGGCTGGACCTTCAACAACAGCGGCAAGCTGCTCAAGGTCAAAGACCCAGGCAACGCCGGCTACCCCGACAGCTTCAACTGCGACGGCTCCCACGACCTGACCAAGGTGGCGCGCTTCGAGTCGTACCGTGGCTTCCTGTTCGGCAGCCTGAATGCCGACGTCAAGCCGCTGGTCGAGCACCTGGGCGAGTCGGCCAAGATCATCGACATGATCGTCGACCAGTCGCCGGAAGGCCTGGAAGTGCTGCGCGGTGCCAGCTCGTACATCTACGAAGGCAACTGGAAGCTAACCGCCGAGAACGGCGCCGACGGCTACCACGTCAGTTCCGTGCACTGGAACTACGCCGCCACCCAGAACCAGCGCAAGCAGCGCGAGGCGGGTGAAGAGATCAAGACCATGAGTGCCGGCGCCTGGGCCAAGCAGGGCGGTGGCTTCTACTCCTTCGACCACGGCCACCTGCTGCTGTGGACCCGCTGGGCCAACCCCGAAGACCGCCCGGCCTACGAGCGCCGTGACCAGCTGGCCGCCGACTTCGGCCAGGCCCGTGCCGACTGGATGATCGAGAACTCGCGCAACCTGTGCCTGTACCCGAACGTGTACCTGATGGACCAGTTCAGCTCGCAGATCCGCATCGCCCGGCCGATTTCGGTGAACAAGACCGAAATCACCATCTACTGCATCGCGCCGAAAGGCGAGAGCGCCGATGCCCGCGCCAAGCGCATTCGCCAGTACGAAGACTTCTTCAACGTCAGCGGCATGGCCACCCCGGATGACCTGGAGGAGTTCCGCTCGTGCCAGACCGGCTATGGCGGCGGCACCGGCTGGAACGACATGTCCCGCGGCGCTGCGCACTGGGTGGAAGGCGCCGACGAGGCGGCCAGGGAGATCGAACTCAAGCCGCTGCTGTCGGGCGTACGCACCGAGGACGAAGGCCTGTTCGTGCTGCAGCACAAGTATTGGCAGGACACCATGATCCAGGCCCTGAAGGACGAACAGCAACTGATCCCCGTGGAGGCCGTGCAATGAGCCTTTATGAAACCGTGCGCGACTTCCTCTACCGCGAAGCGCGCTACCTGGACGATGCCCAGTGGGACCAGTGGCTGGAGCTGTACGCCAGCGATGCCAGCTTCTGGATGCCGAGCTGGGACGATGACGACACCCTTACCGAAGACCCACAAAGCGAAATCTCGCTGATCTGGTACGGCAACCGTGGCGGCCTGGAAGACCGGGTGTTCCGCATCAAGACCGAGCGCTCCAGTGCGACCGTGCCCGACACCCGCACCTCGCACAACATCAGCAACATCGAGATCGTCGAGCAGGGCGAGGGCAGCTGCCAGGTGCGCTTCAACTGGCACACCCTGAGCTTCCGCTACAAGACCACCGACAGTTACTTCGGCACCAGCTTCTACACCCTCGACCTGCGCGGCGAGCAGCCGCTGATCAAGGCCAAGAAAGTGGTGCTGAAGAACGACTACGTGCGCCAGGTCATCGACATCTACCACATCTGATCCAGGGTTTTGCGAGCGCTGCCCGGTGCGTCCTGCGATGTGCCGTGGCCCGGCTCGCCCGCGAGGTGCAACATGAGCTACCAGATCGCACTGAATTTCGAAGACGGGGTGACCCGCTTCATCGAGGCCACCGGCCATGAAACCGTGGCCGATGCCGCCTACCGCCAGGGCATCAACATCCCGCTGGACTGCCGCGACGGCGCTTGCGGTACCTGCAAGTGCAAGGCCGAGTCCGGGCGCTACGACCTGGGCGACAACTTCATCGAAGACGCCCTGAGCGAAGACCAAGTCGCCGAAGGCTACGTACTGACCTGCCAGATGCGCGCCGAAAGCGACTGCGTCATCCGCATCCCGGCCTCGTCGCAGCTGTGCAAGACCGAGCAGGCCAGTTTCGAGGCTGCCATCAGCGATGTCCGCCAGCTGTCGGCCAGCACCATTGCCCTGTCGATCAAGGGCGAGGCCCTCAGCCGCCTGGCCTTCCTGCCGGGGCAGTATGTCAACCTCAAGGTGCCGGGTAGCGAGCAGAGCCGCGCCTATTCGTTCAGTTCACTGCAGAAGGACGGCGAGGTCAGCTTCCTGATCCGCAACGTGCCGGGCGGGCTGATGAGCAGCTTCCTGACCAACCTGGCCAAGGCCGGCGACAGCATGACCCTGGCCGGGCCGCTGGGCAGCTTCTACCTGCGGCCGATCCAGCGCCCGCTGTTGCTGCTGGCCGGTGGCACCGGCCTGGCGCCGTTCACCGCGATGCTGGAGAAGATCGCCGAGCAAGGCAGCGAGCACCCGCTGCACCTGATCTACGGCGTGACCAACGACTTCGACCTGGTCGAGCTCGACCGCCTGCAGGCGCTGGCGGCGCGCATCCCCAACTTCACCTTCAGCGCCTGCGTGGCCAACCCGGACAGCCAGTACCCGCAGAAGGGCTACGTGACCCAGCACATCGAACCGCGCCACCTGAACGATGGTGATGTGGATGTGTACCTGTGCGGCCCGCCACCGATGGTCGAGGCGGTCAGCCAGTACGTGCGCGAGCAGGGCATTACCCCGGCGAACTTCTACTACGAGAAGTTCGCGGCGGCGGCCTGAGGTTTTGCCAGGGCCGCCTGTCTCGTGCCGATGAGGGCGGCCTCCATTCAATTGACTGTCAGATTGCTGGGGCCGCGGTGCGGCCCTTTCGCGACACAAGGCCGCTCCTACAGGGGACCGCGGTGCTTGTAGGAGCGGCCTTGCGTCGCGATGGAGGGCGCAGCCCTCCCGGCAATGCTGGACTGAGTAGGAGATCGAGATGAACAACCGATTCCAAGGCAAGGTCGCCCTGGTCACTGGTGCCGCCCAGGGCATCGGCCGTGGCGTGTGCTGGCGGCTCAAGGCCGAAGGCGCGCAAGTGGTCGCGGTAGACCGCTCCGAACTGGTTCACGAACTGGCCGGCGAGGGCATGCTCACCCTCACTGCCGACCTGGAACAACACGCCGACTGCGCCCGGGTCATGGCCAGCGCGGTTGAAGCATTCGGCCGCCTCGACATCCTGGTCAACAACGTCGGCGGCACCATCTGGGCCAAGCCCTTCGAACACTACGAAGTGGACCAGATCGAAGCCGAAGTACGCCGTTCGTTGTTCCCCACCCTGTGGTGCTGCCATGCCGTACTGCCGTACATGCTCGAACGCGGCAGCGGCGCCATCGTCAACGTCTCGTCCATTGCCACCCGTGGCGTCAACCGCGTGCCCTATGGCGCGGCCAAGGGCGGCGTCAACGCGCTGACTGCGTGCCTGGCCTTCGAAACTGCCGGCCGGGGCATCCGGGTCAACGCCACCGCTCCCGGCGGCACCGAAGCGCCACCCCGGCGCGTGCCGCGCAACAGTGCCGAGCAGACCGAACAGGAAAGGCACTGGTACCAGCAGATCGTCGACCAGACCCTCGACAGCAGCCTGATGCACCGCTACGGCAGCATCGACGAGCAGGTCGGCGCGATCCTGTTCCTCGCTTCCGACGAAGCCTCGTACATCACCGGCGTGACCTTGCCGGTAGGGGGCGGCGACCTCGGCTGAGCGGCACCCACAAGGCAAAGAGCTTTCTTTCACAACAAAAACAAGAGCGACAGATGCCATGCGAACCCTTGACGTACACCCGATCATCGATAACGCGCGCTTTACCCCGTTCCACTGGATGGTCATGGCCTGGTGCGGCCTGCTGCTGATCTTCGACGGCTATGACCTGTTCATCTACGGCGTGGTACTGCCGGTCATCATGAAAGAGTGGGGCCTGACCCCGTTGCAGGCCGGTGCACTGGGCAGCTATGCGCTGTTCGGCATGATGTTCGGCGCCCTGGCGTTCGGTAGCCTGGCCGATCGCATCGGGCGCAAGAAGGGCATCGCCATCTGCTTCGCCTTGTTCTCCGGGGCGACCATCCTCAACGGCTTTGCCAGCAGCCCGAGCGAGTTCGGCATCTACCGCTTCATTGCCGGCCTGGGCTGTGGCGGCCTGATGCCCAACGCCGTGGCACTGATGAACGAGTACGCGCCCAAGCGCCTGCGCAGCACGCTGGTAGCGATCATGTTCAGTGGCTACTCGCTGGGCGGCATGCTCTCGGCGGGTGTCGGTATCTTCATGCTGCCGCGTTTCGGTTGGGAATCGATGTTCTTCGCCGCAGCGGTGCCATTGCTGCTGTTGCCGGTGATCCTCTACCACCTCCCGGAATCGATCGGTTTCCTGGTGCGCCAGGGCCGTACCGACGAGGCCCGCAAGCTGCTCAAGCGGCTGGACGCGGATTGCGACCTGCAACCTGACGATGTACTGGTCGCCCCTGTGGGAGCGGGCTTGTCCCGCGAAAGGGCCGGCAAGTTCACCGCTGTAGTCGAACTGTTCCGCAACGGCCTGGCCATTCGCACCCTGGCGCTGTGGCTGGCGTTCTTCTGCTGCCTGCTGATGGTCTACGCGCTCAGTTCCTGGTTGCCGAAGCTGATGGCCAACGCCGGCTACAGCCTGGGCTCGAGCCTGTCGTTCCTGCTGGCGCTGAACTTCGGCGGCATGGCCGGGGCGATCCTCGGCGGCTGGCTGGGCGACCGCTACAACCTGGTCAAGGTCAAGGTGGCGTTCTTCATTGCCGCCGCGCTGTCGATCAGCCTGCTGGGCGTCAACAGCCCCATGCCGGTGCTGTACCTGCTGATCTTCATAGCCGGCGCCACCACCATCGGCACGCAGATCCTGCTGTATGCCGGCGCCGCCCAGCTGTACGGGCTATCGGTGCGTTCCACCGGGCTGGGCTGGGCCTCGGGCATCGGCCGTAACGGCGCCATCGTCGGCCCGCTGCTGGGTGGTGCGCTGATGGGCATCAACCTGCCCCTGCAACTCAATTTCATCGCCTTCGCCATCCCCGGCGCAATTGCCGCGCTGGCCATGGCCGTGCACCTGGCCAGCGGCCGTCGGCATGCCCAGGCCATTGCGGCGCAGGCGTAACTCCAGAACAACAACATGAGGTAACCCACCATGACCGTGAAAATTTCCCACACTGCCGAGGTACAGCAGTTCTTCGAAGAGGCCGCAGGCTTTGGCAACGATGCCGGCAGCCCGCGCCTGAAGCGCATCGTGCAGCGCCTGCTGCAAGACACCGCGCGGCTGATCGAAGACCTGGAAATCAGCGAGGACGAGTTCTGGCATGCCGTCGACTACCTCAACCGCCTGGGCGGCCGTGGCGAGGCCGGGCTGCTGGTGGCGGGGCTGGGCATCGAGCACTTCCTCGACTTGCTGCAGGATGCCAAGGACCAGCAGGCAGGCCTGGTCGGCGGCACCCCACGCACCATCGAAGGCCCGCTGTACGTGGCCGGTGCGCCCATTGCCGAAGGTGAAGTGCGCATGGACGACGGCAGCGAGGAGGGCGTTGCCACGCTGATGTACCTGGAGGGCCAGGTGCTCGACCCGCAAGGCCGGCCGCTGCCGGGGGCCACGGTCGACCTGTGGCATGCCAATACCCGTGGCACTTATTCGTTCTTCGACCAGAGCCAGTCCGAGTACAACCTGCGCCGGCGCATCGTCACCGATGCCCAAGGGCGCTACCGCGCGCGCTCCATCGTGCCGTCAGGCTACGGCTGCGACCCGCAGGGGCCGACCCAGGAGTGCCTGGACCTGCTGGGCCGCCATGGCCAGCGCCCGGCGCATGTGCACTTCTTCATCTCGGCGCCTGGGCACCGGCACCTGACCACGCAGATCAACCTGGCCGGGGACAAGTACCTGTGGGATGACTTTGCCTATGCCACGCGCGATGGGCTGGTGGGCGAGGTGGTGTTCGTCGAGGGCGAGGCGGGGCGGCATGCCGAGCTGAAATTCGACTTCCAGTTGCAGCGGGCCCAGGGCGGTGCCGATGAGCAGCGCAGTGGGCGGCCGCGGGCGTTGCAGGAGGCCTGATCCACCCAGTTGGCTTCTTCGCGGGTGAACCCGCTCCCACAGGTACGGCGCAAATGCTGGAACCTGTGTAGTCCCTGTGGGAGCGGGTTTACCCGCGAAGAAGGCAACACAAGAACAAGAGCCGGTCACCTAGCCCGGCCAGATGCCTTGCGAGAGGTGCCATGAAAACCCTGATCAAGGACAGTTCACTGTCCGCCATCGTCGCCGGCTGCATCGCCACGATGATCTCCTACGCGGGCCCCCTGGTGATCATCTTCCACGCCGCAGAAGCCGCCGGCCTGTCCCATCGGCAACTGTCCTCCTGGGTCTGGGCAGTGTCCATGGGTAGCGCCGTGCTCGGCGCGCTGCTCAGCCTGCGCTATCGGGTGCCGGTGGTGATCGCCTGGTCGATCCCCGGCTCGGCGCTGCTGGTCACCGCCTTGCCGCAACTGGGCCTGGAACAGGCCGTGGGCGCCTACCTGGTGGCCAACCTGGTTTTGCTGCTGATCGGCATCAGCGGGGCCTTCGACCGCATCATCGCGCGCCTGCCAGGCTCCATCGCCGCCGGCATGCAGGCCGGCATCCTGTTCAGCTTCGGCATCGAGGTGTTCCGCGCCTTGCCGGTGCAACCGCTGCTGGTACTGGCAATGTTTGTCACCTACGTGCTGATGCGCCGGCTGCAGCCGCGCTACGCCGTGGCGGCGGTGCTGTGCGTGGGCACGGTGGTGACCGTGGCAAGCGGGGCGTTTCGCAGCGAGGCGCTGGTGCTGGAGCTGGCGTCGCCGCAGTGGGTCACCCCGCAGTTCAGCCTGGCAGCGGTATTCAGCCTGGCACTGCCCCTGGTGCTGGTGGCCCTGACCGGGCAGTTCATGCCGGGCATGGCAGTGCTGCGCAACGCCGGTTACCCCACGCCGGCCAGCCCGATCATCAGTGCCAGCGCCCTGGCCGGCGCCGCGCTGGCGCCGTTCGGTTGCCACGGGCTGAACCTGGCGGCGGTCACTGCCAGCCTGTGCACTGGCCATGAAGCCCATGAAAACCCACGGCGGCGCTATGTCGCGGCGGTGGCTGGCAGTGCGCTGTACCTGCTGCTGGGAATCGCCGGGGCCACGCTGATGTCGCTGTTCGCAGCATTCCCCGCCGCCCTGATCGCCGCCCTGGCCGGGCTGGCCCTGTATGGCGCCATCAGCGAAGCCCTGGCCCGCAGCCTGGCAGAACCAACCGAGCGCGATGCCGGGCTGTTCACCTTCCTGGTCACCGCTTCGGGGGTGGCCTTCCTGGGCCTGTCGGCAGCGTTCTGGGGCCTGCTGTTCGGCCTGCTGAGCCATGGGTTGCTCAGGCTGCGCCAGCCACGTGCCCGGGAGGTGCTGCGCCGTACCCCATGAACCGCCGTGCTTCCAACGCTTTACCCATAAAAACAAGATCAAGAGAGCTTCGGAATGAACCACACCCCTTGCGTCGCCCTGGGCCTGACTTTGCTCAGCCAACCGTTGCTGGCCGCCGAAGGCGGCTTCTTCGAAGATTCGAAGGCCACCCTGAGTGCCCGTAACTACTACTTCAGCCGCGACTTCTCCGACATCGTCGGGGCCAACCGGCAATCCAAGGCGGAGGAGTGGGCCCAGGGCTTCATCCTCGACTTCAAGTCGGGCTACACCCCGGGCACGGTCGGCTTTGGCGTGGACGCCCTGGGCCTGCTGGGCATCAAGCTCGACAGCAGCCCCGACCGCACCAACACCGGGTTGCTGCCGGTGCACGGCGATGGCCGCGCCGCCGACGAATACAGCCGCCTGGCGCCCACCTTCAAGGCCCGGTTGTCCAGGACCGAATTGCGCGTCGGCGAACTGCAACCCAACCTGCCGGTGCTGACCTTCAGCGACATCCGCCTGTTGCCTCCCACCTACCAGGGCGCAAGCCTGAGCTCGGCGGAAATCGACGGCCTGACCGTGCAGGCCGGGCACCTGAAAAGCACCCACCTGCGCAACGAAGGCGGCGACGGCAAGATGAACGCCATGCTCGGCCATGTGCCGATGCGCCAGGCAGAAAGCGATGCCTTCAACTACCTGGGCGGGGACTATGCGTTCAATGCCAACCAGAGCAGCGTCAGCCTGTGGTACGGGCAGCTGGAGGACATCTATGAACAGGGCTTTGTCGGCCTCAAGCACAGCAAGCCCGTAGGCAACTGGGTGCTCAGCGCCAACCTGGGGTATTTCACTGCACGCGAGGATGGCGATGCGTTGCTCGGCAACATCGACAACCAGGCGTTCTTCTCGATGTTCACGGCCCGGCATGGCGGGCACAGCTTCCATGCCGGCTACCAGGGCATCTATGGCGACAGCCCGTTCCCACGGGTATTCGCCAACATCTCGCCGCTGGGTAACGAAGTTCCGACCTACGAGTTCGCCTACACCGACGAACGCTCGTACCAGGTGCGCTACGACTACAACTTCGCGGCCATGGGCGTGCCGGGGCTGACGGCCACCGTGCGCTACATCACCGGTAACAATGTCGACACTGGGCTGGGTTATGAAGGGCGCGACCGCGAGCGCGACCTGGACATCGGTTACGCCGTGCAGGGCGGGGTGCTGAAGGGGCTGGGGATCCGGGTGCGCAATGCCATGGCCCGGTCCAATTACCGCAGCGACATCGACGAGAACCGCTTGACGCTGGTGTACACCTGGCAGTTGTTCTGACGCATCCACAGGGTGCCTGCGGGACCTTTGTAGGAACTGCACATAACTCATTGAGTTAGCAGGGACCCTGTGGGAGCGGCTTTAGCCGCGAACACCGGCGCAGCCGGTGCCATGCACCGCGTTGGATTCTTCGCGGCTAAAGCCGCTCCC
>NZ_JBEPNE010000018.1:0-127179 GCF_040546125.1 Pseudomonas sp. UYEF17 | reverse complement strand
ATGGCACGGGCTTCGCCCGTGTTCGCGGGACAAGCCCGCTCCCACAGGTGACGCGCTAGATTTTAGAAATTGAGCAAGACAGTTGCTCCCACAGGGATAGCGCCAAGCCTGTGGCCAGCGCGGTTCCTGCGGGAGCGGGTTTACCCGCGAAAGGGCCGGAACCGGCAACAAAAAAGCCACGAGGTCTCCCCCGTGGCTTCTGTCACAACAATGGCCGCTTACAGCGCCATGTCATTCTCAGGCTTGCTTTCGACCGGCTGGCTCGGTGCAACCGTGGTGCCGACGCTTTCGTCGATCACCGGTGGCTTCTCGAGCTGCAGCACTTCAGCGGTGTAGTTCCACTCTTTCTGGGTGGCCGCCGCCGAGTCGTTCAGCTTGGTGCCGTAGCTCGGCACGATCTGCTTGATCTTGGCCTGCCACTCAGGGGTAGCGACCTTCTCCTTGAACACGGTTTCCAGCACGTTCAGCATGATCGGTGCCGCAGTCGAAGCACCTGGCGATGCACCCAGCAGGCCGGCGATGGTGCGGTCTTCGGAAGCGACCACTTCGGTGCCCAGCTTCAGCACGCCGCCCTTCTCGGCATCACGCTTGATGATCTGCACGCGCTGACCGGCCTGCCACAGGCGCCAGTCTTCCTTCTTGGCGTTCGGGAAGTAGGTGCGCAGGGCTTCGAAGCGGTCGTCGTCAGACAGCATCAGCTGGCCAGCGAGGTATTCCACCAGCGGGTACTGATCGATGCCGACCTTGGTCATCGGCCACACGTTGTGGGTGGTGGTGCTGCTCAGCAGGTCCAGGTACGAGCCGTTCTTCAGGAACTTGGTCGAGAAGGTGGCGAATGGGCCGAACAGGATCACGCGCTTGCCATCCAGCACGCGGGTGTCCAGGTGCGGAACCGACATGGGTGGCGCACCGGTCGAGGCGATGCCGTAGGCCTTTGCCATGTGCTGCATGGCCACGGTCGGGTTCTCGGTCACCAGGAACGAGCCGCCCACCGGGAAGCCTGCGTATTCCTTGGCTTCAGGAATGCCCGACTTCTGCAGCAGCTTCAGCGCGCCGCCACCGGCACCGATGAACAGGAACTTGGCATCGGTGGCCGATTCGCTACCGTCCTTCAGGTTCTTGTACTCGACATGCCACGAGCCGTCCTTGTTGCGGGTGATGTCCTGCACTTCGCTGGACAGCTTCAGGTCGAAGTTTTCCTGGGTTTTCAGGTGGCCGACGAACTGGCGGGTGATCTCGCCGAAGTTGACGTCGGTGCCGATTGGCGTCCAGGTCACGGCCAGCTTCTGGTTAGGGTCGCGGCCTTCCATCATCAGCGGGACCCACTTGGCGATCTGCGCGTGGTCCTCGGAGTACTGCATCGGTCGGAACAGCGGGCTGGCCTGCAGCGCGTCGTAACGCTTCTTCAGGAACTTGATGTTGTCATCGCCCCACACGAAGCTCATGTGCGGCGTGGTGTTGATGAACGAGTGCGGGTTCTTCAGCACGCCCTGGCGGACCTGCCACGACCAGAACTGGCGGGAGATCTGGAAGGCCTCGTTGATTTCGATGGCCTTGGTGATATTGACGTTGCCGTCCTTGTCTTCCGGGGTGTAGTTCAGCTCGGCCAGCGCGGAGTGGCCGGTACCGGCGTTATTCCAGCCGTTGGAGCTTTCTTCGGCCACGCCATCCAGGCGCTCGACCATTTCCATCGACCAGCTTGGCTCCAGCTCGTGCAGCCACACGGCCAGGGTCGAGCTCATGATGCCGCCGCCGACCAGCAGCACATCTACTTTCTTGGTTTCTGCGGCGTGCGCTTGCATGACGCTTGCAGCGACAGCCAGACCCAGCAAGGTCTTGCCAGCTTTCTTGAACATTGATCGATTCCAGTCAGGAGAACAGGGGGTGGGCCTGTGGCTGGCCCAAGTAAAGCATGTTCTGCAGCGCAGGCTTGTTGTTGATCATTGTTCAGCAGCCAGAGAACCAGAAAACGACTCGGCCTTTTGTCGAATTGACCGACAGGGCTGAATCGTTTTTCCGATTGTAGCTTAAATGCCAGCACAAACAAATTGCCACCCGGAGCGTCAAGGCGACGGGTTGCCTCAGTGGCAGATTGTCACGCGGAAAAACAAAAACCCCCAATCACGTAAAATGACCGGGGGCCTTGGATCACGCCGCAAGCGTCGCGATCAGGGTACCGCCAAGATTACTGCTGCTGAGGCAGTTTATCGATCGGGCCGCAGCCACCGATGATCTTGGAGATGGAAACCGAAGGGTGGAACAGGTAGTCGTAGGTGCAGTTTTTCGGCTGGTTGTAAACCTGGCCAGTGCAACCCGACAGCAGGGCAACACCCGAAACGACAGCAACGGCTACGGTAGCCTTGAACAGCTTTTTCATACTAAGTCCTTTAAATGAATCATCTTCGGCCATCATTCTGATGGCGGCGGGATGATACAGAACCCAGGCATTGGATCCAAGCCGCAAAGTGCAGTTGCTGGTTGCACGTGTGCAACAACAGGTTGCCCTTGTAGGAAATTTCTCGCACTTCTGAAAAATCAGAGCTTGTTTCCAATTCCTGGTAGACGGTTGAAAAGCGGGCCGGTGGCGACGATAGTCTTGAGCTCTGCCTACGCACCACCAACAGGAGTTCCCCATGCTCGGCGTCACCGACTACGGCGCGTTCGTCATCGCCTTCATCATCGTCCTGGCCATCCCCGGCCCGGGCAACTTCGCCCTGATCACCGCCACCGGCAAGGGCGGGATCAAGGCCGGCATGGCCGCGACCTGCGGGGTGATCCTGGGTGACCAGGTGCTGCTGTGGCTGGCGGTGGCCGGCGTTGCCACCCTGCTGGCGGCCTACCCTGCCGCCTTCCACGTGGTGCAGTGGGCCGGTGCTGCGTACCTGGCCTACCTGGGCCTGCGCATGCTGCTGAGCAAACCCGGTGGCGCGCCGCGGGCCAGCCGCATGGACAACGGCCAGTACCTGCGCCAGACCATGATGATCACCCTGCTCAACCCCAAGGCGATCATGTTCTACATGGCGTTCTTCCCGCTGTTCGTCGACCCGGTGAAGCACCAGGGGCTGGTGACCTTCGGCTTCCTCGCGGCGACAGTGGCGGTGGTGACCTTCCTGTACGGGTTGATTGCCGTGGTGCTGACGCACCAGTTGGCCGAGCGCATGCGCGCCAATCCGCGGATTGCCAATATGTTCGAGCGGTTGGCGGGGGCTTGCCTGGTGGGGTTCGGCATCAAACTGGCGGCAATGCGCTGAAGGCCCTGGGGGCGCATTGCGCCCCCAGTCCTACAGCTGAAACTCAGAATTATCCCCTTCCCTGTAGGCCATTTCCCAAACATACTGCCAACCCGCTCAAACTGTTGCGACGGATTGGGTCGCGCTCTAGTCTCGGCTTGTCGTTGCAAAATCAACGACCGGCTTTGACAGGCCGACTACTCAAGTTTCCGTTGCAGCGTTATGGCAGCTGTGCATGGGGCACATTCGTGTGCGCCGGGTCTTGGGTAACCGGTCTGTCAACCCATGTATAGCTGCCCCCATTCGTTTGACAGCGTTGCCAGGCGGCTCCACTTACCCAAGGAGCTTTACATGCGCAAGATGGTCCCCGATCCACCCCACTCCCTCGATTCCACCCAGGCTCTGCAAGACACCCTGGTCCAGTCCTCAGAGTACGTACTCTGCGCCCTGTTCGTGGCCCGCCAATCCGTGCAACTCAAACCCACAGCCCCGAGTTCGATCGTGATGCAGGCCGTGATCCATGAAATGGAGGCGGTACAGGGCCTGGTCGAGTCGGCATTGATGCAATTGCAGATGCAGGCCCATTTACCGGCTGAGCCACGAACTTTGCACTAGCAGGCCTGGCCTCTTCGCGGGCACGCCCGCTCCCACAAGGGTAATCATTGCCCTCAAGTACTGCGCCGTACCTGTGGGAGCGGGCGCGCCCGCGAAGAGGCCGGCCCAGACACCCAAGATTCCAGGGAGAAAAACAATGCCCACCGACGACACAAAGCAACCCACCACAGTCGGCAAGACCTGCTTCTACCAAGGCGAAAACAACACCCACCCGCTGTTCCGCATCGAACCCGGCATCCCCTGCCAGGACGCCCGCGAACAGGCATCCGAACTGATGGGCTACGTCCGCGACCTGATCATCACCGGTTTGATGGATGGCGACCAGAAGCTGATCTGGGCCTCGCATTACCTAAGTGCCATGGCTAAGGCGCTGCTGGATGATGCTGAATTGGGGATGATGAAAAAATAAGAAATAAAGAAGCCCTTGGAAACGCAAAACACCCAGGGGCTTCATTCATCGCATCTCGTCGCGATCACACCCAAATACGCTCCGGCCCCATGCGGTAATACGACCTCTTCCATCGCGATGTAGTCCATTTCCCAAACAAACAGCAAACCCGCTGTATTCGTTGCCAGTGCACAGCCCACACCTTAGCCTCGTCTCTTCATCGCCATTCAGACCAACGCAGGAAGGCGATCGTCGGGCTAGGCGCAACCAACCATTGCGTAATGGCCTCCACCTCGTTTCCGCAGGACCACTCGGTCACTCATTCATCGACAAGGAGTAGCCACTAGGCTACATTTAATGCATGCCGAATCAGATCGACACAACGTCTGAATTTGAAGATTGGCTGGATGGCGTAAAAGACCCAATCGGCAGAGGTGCTGTCACCTCAAGGATTGCCAGAGCCGAAAATGGCAGCTTCGGTGATACCGAATCGGTTGGCGATGGTGTCAGTGAGATGCGCGTGTTTGTCGGCCCCGGATATCGAATCTACTTCGTACGAACGGGCCCAACCCGCTACCTGATGCTCTATGGCAGCGATAAAACGGATCAACACAGAGCCATCAAACGAGCCAAGGAAATCCTTGATGCAATACGAGGTAAAAAACGATGAGCTACAAGTCCACCCCTGAAGACATGCCAATCCTTGATCTGGACTTGAGCAATACCAAACGATTCGAGGCATCCCGGTTTCTCGACAGCCCAGAAACCATCGCAGCATTTCTGGCAGAGGCTATGAAGGCTAACGATGCTCAAATCCTGATGCATGCCCTGGGTGAAGTGGCAAAAGCCAAGGGCGTGAACCAGTTTGCGCAAGACGCTGGCGTCAATCGCGAGTCTCTCTACAAAACTTTGAAGGGCGGCGATAAAACCCGATTTTCTACAATTCAGAAGCTGATGCTTGCCTTGGGCGTAGAACTCACCGTCAGGCCGCTCAAGAAGCTCCCCGCGTCTTCATAGGCTCGCCCGCGCAATTGGGATGTTCGCTACAAACAACTTCGCGCCACACAACGAAAAAGCCCCTGGAAACTTTCGCTCCCAGGGGCTTCATCTTGTATGGCGGAGAGATAGGGATTTGAACCCTAGGTACTGTTGCCAGTACAACGGATTTCGAATCCGTCCCGTTCGACCACTCCGGCATCTCTCCAATGCCGCGCATCATACCAGCGTTCTTTTAAAACGCAAACCTTTTTTAAAAAAAAATCGCGTGGTATCAGGCGCTTGCGTGAACGTACCGCTTACAGCGGCACGCCCAGGCGCTTGGCAACTTCTTCGTAGGCTTCGATCACGTCGCCCAGGCCCTGGCGGAAGCGGTCCTTGTCCATTTTCTTGCGGGTCTCTTTGTCCCACAGGCGGCAGCCGTCCGGGCTGAACTCGTCGCCCAACACGATCTGGCCGTGGAATACGCCGAACTCCAGCTTGAAGTCGACCAGCAGCAGGCCGGCGTCATCGAACAGCTTGCTCAGCACTTCGTTGACCTTCAGCGACAGCTTTTTCATTTCGGCCAACTGCTCGGCGGTGCCCCAGCCGAACGCGACAACGTGGGATTCGTTGATGAAGGGGTCGCCCTTCTCGTCGTTCTTCAGGAACAGCTCGAAGGTGGACGGCTCCAGCTTGATGCCCTCCTCCACGCCCAGGCGCTTGACCAGGCTGCCGGCGGCGTAGTTGCGCACCACGCACTCGACCGGGATCATGTCCAGCTTCTTCACCAGGCACTCGTTGTCGCCCAGCAGCTTGTCGAACTGGGTCGGCACGCCGGCTTCTTCCAGTTTCTGCATGATGAAGGCGTTGAACTTGTTGTTCACCATGCCTTTGCGGTCGAGCTGTTCGATACGCTTGCCGTCGAACGCCGAAGTGTCGTTACGGAACAGCAGGATCAAGCGGTCGGCGTCGTCGGTCTTGTAAACCGATTTGGCCTTGCCGCGGTAGAGTTCGTCGCGTTTTTCCATGATTGGGCTCCGCTTGCTTGAGGTGTTGGGCTAGGCGATTTCGCGCCAGTCGAGCCCGTGTTCCTGATTCGCCACCTGGAGCCAGTCCGGGTCGCACCCAAGGGTGTCGACGAAGCACTGGCGAGCCAAGTGTGGCAGGTTGTTCTTGCTGCTGAGGTGGGCCAGCACCAGGTGTTGCAGGTTGCTCCAGCCCAACTCGTGCACCAGGCGCGCGGCCTGGTGATTGTTCAAATGCCCTTGCATGCCACCCACCCGCTGCTTCAGGAAGGCCGGGTAGTGACCGCGTGCCAGCAGGTCGCGGCAGTGGTTGGCCTCGATCAGCAGTGCATCCAGGCCCTGATAACGCTCCAGCAGCAGCGCGTCGTACGAGCCCAGGTCGGTCAGCATGCCGAAGCGCCGCTGGCCGTCGCTGACCACGTACTGCAGCGGCTCGTACGCGTCGTGCTCGACCCGCGCCGCTGTCACTTCCAGGCTGCCGATACGCAGGCTTTCGCCACAAGCGAGAAAACCGGCCACCTCCACCGGCTTGCGCATGCCGCGCAAGGTCCCCTGGCTGAGGTAGACCGGTACATTGTAGCGCCGTGACAGCAAGCCGACTCCATGCACGTGGTCGGCATGTTCGTGGGTGACCAGAACCGCACTGAGCTGGGCAGCCGACACGCCGAGCAGCGCCAGGCGCCGCTCGGTCTCGCGCAGGGAGAACCCGCAATCGACCAGGATGAACGTGTCACCACTGGCGATCAGCGTGCCGTTTCCCTGGCTGCCGCTTCCGAGTACCGCGAAGCGCACTTAGCCCAGGTGGTCCTGAATGGCGCTCAGCACGCGGCGGGCGACATCGGCCGGGGCCACGGTGTTGATGTTCTTCTCGACCGTGACCTGCACGCTCTCACCCACCTTGCTCAGGCGAACCTGGTAGCGCTCGGCACGGGCTTCACGCTCTTCCTTGGTCGGCTCGCTGCCGAACATGCGGCCGAAGAAACCAGGCTGGTTCTGCTTGTCTTCAGGCTTTTCAGACAGGTTGATGTAGTACAGGCCCAGGCTGCGGTTGATGTCCTCGACACGCCACTCGCCACCCTGCTCCAGGGCACGGCCCACGCTGGACCAGGCGCGGTCCAGATCGGCGCCCAGGTACAGCACCGGGTTGCCGCTGCCGTCTTCGCTCAGGCTGACGCGGCTTGGCGCGTCGAAATCGCGCGCGGCCAGCAGCGATACCGAACCGCCCTTCTCGGCGCTGCGGTTCATGCTGGCAAGCATTTCGTCGACCAGCAGGGCATCGGCACCGGTGTTGCTGGAGGTGGACGGGAAATCAGGCTCGGCAGTGCTGCCGGCCGGGCGCTCGACGCTGACCACATACACCTCGGAGGTGTTGCGCTGCACGCCAGGCTCCATGCGTACACGCACGCGCACTTCGCTGTCAGCGCTGCTGGCAGTGCTGGCCAGGCGCTGGCCGAGCGAAGCCGACAGTTCGTCGAAACGCTGCCAGGTGGTATTGAATTCACCGGTCTGCGGGCGCTCTTCGGCGATGCGGAAGCCGTTGTCCTCGAAGAACTGGCGAGCCACCGGCCATACTTCGGCTGGCGAATGCTGGGCCAGCACCCAACGGCTGCTGCCGCTGCGCTGCAGGCTGTAGTCGGTAACCTGAGCGGCGCCACCGGTCATCGGTTGCGGGCGCGGCACCTCGAACTCGCCGGTGGCGCTGTCGTCGGCGACGTTGCGCGGGATCGGCAGCAGCGGGTCAAGGCGCTTGACGTTGCTGGCGTCCGGCGGCAGCTGCATCGGCGCAGTCGGGCGCGCCTGCAGGTAATCGCTGCCGCGGTCGCGGAAATAGCCATCCTCGCCCCACAGCCAGCCACACCCACTGGTGCTGGAGATGATCAGGGCAAGGGCGGAAAGACCAGCCAGTCGCTTCATGCGGTGTACTTCCTCTTAAACCAGTACGCCGGACTGGCGCAAGGCAGTACGGACTTTTTCGTGGCAGCCTTCGCTCAGCCAGGTCAGCGGCAGGCGAATGCCTTTGTGCATCAGGCCCATTTCGACGAGCGCCCATTTCACCGGGATCGGGTTGGACTCGCAGAACAGGTCTTTGTGCAGCGGCATGAGTTTTTCGTTGATTGCGCGGGCCTTCTCGGCATTGCCCTCAAGGGCGGCCTCGCACAGGTCGGCCATTTCGCGCGGGGCGACGTTGGCGGTGACGGAAATGTTGCCCTTGCCGCCCATCAGGATCAGCTCGACGGCGGTCGGGTCGTCGCCGGACATGACGATGAAGTCGCTGTCGACGCCATCGAGGATGGCCTTGGCGCGTACCAGGTCGCCGGTGGCTTCCTTGATACCGATGATGTTCTTGACCTTCGACAGGCGGATCACGGTATCGGCCTGCATGTCGCAGGAGGTGCGGCCGGGTACGTTGTAGAGGATCTGCGGGATGTCGACGGCTTCGGCGATGTGCTTGAAGTGCTGGTACAGGCCTTCTTGCGTCGGCTTGTTGTAGTACGGCACTACCAGCAGGCAGGCGTCGGCGCCGGCACTCTTGGCGTTCTGGGTCAGGTGCACGGCTTCGGCAGTGGAGTTGGCACCGGTACCGGCGATGACCGGGATGCGGCGGCTGCTGCGCTTGACGCGCTCGACCACGTGCTTGATGACCAGGATGTGTTCTTCGACATCCAGCGTGGCGGACTCACCGGTGGTGCCGACAGCGACGATCGCATGGGTGCCGTTTTCCAGGTGGAAGTCTACAAGTTTGTCGAGGCTTTCCCAGTCGAGACGCCCTTGTGCATCCATGGGAGTGACCAATGCCACCATACTGCCCGCAATCATGTAACTGCTCCTGCCGGAAAAAGAGAGCGGTAATGGTACTGGGGGCATCGGCCTTGCACAAGCGAAGCAGGCGGGCGGAGCATTCCCCTCGGCGCCTTATTTCGCTACCCTTGATGCTTTGATCGGTGCAGCGCGGCCCGCCGGGCCGTCGACCTTGCTCCCCGCCAGCGTCCACGACCTCGCATGCGAGCCCCGGGCCCTGCCGACAGGAGGCTTTCGCCCGTCCTGTGCCGACCGCTCATCGCTTTAGGAATGCTGCATGTCCACCCCCACCGTCCGCGAACAATTCCTTGTCATCAGTGCCCTGGGCCCCAACCCCATGGAGCTGGCCAACGTCCTCAGCCGCGCCGCCTTCGAAAACCGCTGCGCGGTGGTCACCTCGCGCCTGAGCCGCCACGGCGAGACCAGCGCCCTGGTACTGCAGGTAGGTGGCAGCTGGGACGCCCTGGCGCGCCTCGAAGCCATGCTGCCGGGCCTGGGCAAGAAGCACGGCCTGACCCTGGACGTGGTGCGCAGCGCCGACCAGGAAGTGCGCCCGCAGGCCCTGCCCTACGTGGCCTACGTCAGCGCCGCCTACCGGCCGGACATCATCAACGAGCTGTGCCAGTTCTTCCTCGACCACCGCGTCGAGCTGGAAGCCATGACCTGCGATACCTACCTGGCACCGCAGACCGGCAGCAGCATGCTCAATGCCCAGTTCACCGTGATTCTGCCGGCCGGCACCCAGATCAGCTGGCTGCGTGACCAGTTCCTGGACTTTGCCGATGCCCTGAACCTCGATGCGCTGATCGAGCCATGGCGTCCACAGAACCCAATGTAAGGAAACCGACCATGGCCGTAGCACTCGACCAACCCGTTGCCGACTTCCAGGCCCAGGCCACCAGCGGGCAAACCGTCAGCCTGGCCGAGCTCAAGGGCCGGCAAGTGGTGGTGTACTTCTACCCGAAGGACAGCACCCCAGGCTGCACCACCGAAGGCCAGGGTTTCCGTGACCAGCACGATGCCTTTGCCGCAGCCAACACCGTGGTGTTCGGCGTGTCGCGCGATGGCATCAAGTCGCACGAGAACTTCAAGGCCAAGCAAGGCTTCCCGTTCGAGCTGATCAGCGACAAGGACGAAGCCCTGTGCCAGCTGTTCGATGTGATCAAGCTGAAGAAGCTGTATGGCAAGGAATACATGGGCGTTGACCGCAGCACCTTCCTGATCGACAAGGACGGTGTGCTGCGCCAGGAATGGCGCGGGGTGAAGGTGCCCGGGCATGTGGATGCAGTACTGGCTGCTGCCCAGGCCCTGAACAAGGCTTGAGATCGTTGGGGGGCGCTTTGCGCCCCTTTCGCGACACGAGGCCGCTCCTACAGGAGATCGCGTATCCCTGTAGGAGCGGCCTTGTGTCGCGATGGGCTGCAAAGCAGCCCCAAAATTACAGCATTGGCGAAACGCTAGGCTCCTGCCGCGGCCAGGCATCCAGCACAGCCTTGATCAAGGTCGCCAGCGGGATAGCAAAGAAGATCCCCCAGAACCCCCACAACCCGCCAAACAGCAACACCGCGCAAATGATCGCCACCGGGTGCAGGCTCACCGCCTCGGAGAACAGCAGCGGCACCAGCACGTTGCCGTCCAGCGCCTGGATGATCGCGTACACCGTCATCAGGTAGATGAACTGGTCACCCCAGCCCCACTGGAACAGTGCGATCAACGTCACCGGCACGGTCACCACCACCGCGCCCACGTAAGGCACCACCACCGACAGCCCCACCAACAGCGCCAGCAACGCGGCGTAGTTGAGCCCCAGACTGATGAAGGCGATGTAGGTGGCAATGCCGCAGATCAGGATCTCGATGCCCTTGCCGCGGATGTAGTTGGCGATCTGCCGGTTCATCTCGCTGCCCACCCGGTTCAGCAGGCTGCGTTGGCGTGGCAGGTAGCCGCTGACCCAACGGCCGATCAGTTCGCGGTCCTTGAGAAAGAAAAACACCAGGATCGGCACCAGCACCAGGTAGATCATGGCGTTGACCAGCAGCGGCAGGCTCGATAGCGAGAAGGTCAGCGCCCACTGGCCGAACTTGCCGATTTCCCCGCGCACCGACTCGATGGCATGCAGCACCTGCTCGTCCGACACCAGGTGCGGGTAGCGCTCGGGCAACAGCAACAGCAGCGACTGCCACTTGCCGAGCATGCCCGGCAGTTCGTTGAACAGGGTGATCAACTGGTGCCACAGCAGCGGCACCAGCACCAGCATGAACACCGCCAGCGCGCCCATGAACAAGGCAAACACCAGCATCACCGCCAACCGGGTGGGTACCCGCAAGCGCTCCAGGGCATTGACCAGCCCCTGCATCAGAAACGCCAGCACCATGCCCGCCAGCACCGGCGCAAGCATGCCACCCAGGGTGAGTACCGCAGTAAAAGCCAGGAACAACAGGACCGCCAGCACCACCGCTTCCTCATCGGAGAAGTAGCGCTGCATCCAGTCGCGAAGCACTTTGAACATTGACGATCCTTGGAAAGACTCAGGCCTTGCGCAGCCAGTAAGTGTAGGTACCGGCCTCGGCCGTTTCCCGCAGCAGGGTATGACCGGCCAACTGGGCGAAAGTGCGGAAGTCGCGCTGGGAGCCGGCGTCGGTGGCGATTACCTTGAGCACCGCGCCGCTGGCCAGGCGGTTGAGTTCCATCTTGGCCTTCAGCAGCGGCAAAGGGCAATTCAGCCCGCTGGCGTCCAGTTCGGCGTCACAGGTCAGGGTTTCACTCATTGCGGGGCTCTCCAAAGGCATTGCCAGGCTGTATCTGGATTTGGCCGGCTAGGATAGCGCCACTGGTCGCCAACGTGTGAGCCCGCTACAGTAGGTATCTTTGACCGACGCGAGCTTCATGCATGAATCTACTGCGCCCTACCCTGCTGACGCTGGCCTGCCTGTTGGCCCTTCCCGGCCATGCTGACGACCTGCCATCACTGGGTGATGCCAGTTCCGCGATCGTCTCGCCGCAACAGGAGCACCAGCTCGGCCGTGCCTGGCTGAGCCTGCTGCGCGGCCAGGTCAACCAGCTCAACGACCCGCAGCTGAAGGACTACGTCGAAACCAGTGTGTACCGCCTGGCCGAAACCAGCCAGCTGCAGGACCGCCGCCTGGAATTCATCCTCATCGATAGCCGCGAGCTCAACGCCTTTGCCGCCCCCGGCGGCATCGTCGGGGTCAACGGCGGGCTGTTCCTCAACGCCCAGACCGAAGGCGAGTACGCCTCGGTACTGGCCCACGAACTGGCGCACTTGTCGCAACGCCACTTCGCCCGCGGCGTAGAGGCCCAGCAGCGCATGCAACTGCCGATGATGGCAGCGCTGCTGGCCGGTATCGTGCTGGCGGCCGGTGGCGGCGGTGATGCCGGTATCGGTGTGATCGCCGGCACCCAGGCAGCGGCGATCCAGGAACAGCGGCGCTTCTCGCGGCAGAACGAACAGGAAGCCGACCGCATCGGCATCCAGAACCTGGAAAAGGCCGGCTACGACCCGCGCAACATGCCGACCATGTTCGAGCGCCTGGCCCGGCAGTACCGCTACGACGCCAAGCCGCCGGAGTTCCTGCTGACCCACCCGGTAACCGAGTCGCGTATCGCCGACACCCGCAACCGCGCCGAGCAGGCCCCCAAGGGCGGCGTCGAGGACAGCATGCGCTACCAGCTGATCCGTGCCCGGGTGGCGCTGACCTACGAAGGCACCCCGGGGCTGGCGGCCAAACGCTTCCGCGCCCAGCTGGACGAAGACCCCAAGCTGGACGCCGCGCGTTACGGCCTGGCCCTGGCGCAGATCAAGGGCGGCCAACTGAACGAGGCGCGTGAACTGCTCAAGCCGCTGCTGGCCAAGGCACCCAACGACATTACCTACAACCTGGCGCAGATCGACCTGGACATCACCAACAACCGCCTGGCCGACGCGCAGCAGCGCGCCGAACGCATGCAGGGGTTGTACCCGGGCAACTACCCGCTGAAACAGGTGCGTGCCGATCTGCTGGTGAAGCTGAACAAGCCCGCCGAGGCGGAAAAGGTGCTGAACGAACTGGTGAAGAGCCGGCCGGATGACCCGGACGTGTGGTACGACATGGCCGAAGTGCGCGGCCTTTCGGGTAATACCATTGGCTTGCACCGGGCGCGGGCCGAGTACTTCACCCTGGTGGGCGATTTCGACCAGGCCATCCAGCAGCTGGATTACGCCAAGCGCCGGGCGGGCGGGAACTTCCCACTGGCATCACAGATTGACCAGCGCCAGCGCGAGATCATGGAGCAGCAGCGCATGGTTCAGGAAATGATGGGGCGCTGAGGGCCCTTTCGCGGGTAAACCCGCTCCCACAGGGACCGCACCGCCCGTGAGCGCTGCGCTGTACCTGTGGGAGCGGGTTTACCCGCGAAGAAAGCGACGCGGTCCGGCGTCAGGCGTTACCGGACAATTTCAGGCGCGCTGCCTGGGTAAAGTCCAGCATCCGGTTCAGCGGCTTGATCGCCTTCGGCACCAGCGCCGGGTCGACAAAGATCTCGTTCGTGCCATTACGCAGGCAATCCAGCACACGCTCCAGGGTGTTCATCGCCATCCACGGGCAGTGCGCGCAGCTGCGGCATGCCGCGCCGTTACCGGCGGTGGGGGCTTCGACGAACTCCTTGTCCGGGCACAGCTGCTGCATCTTGTAGAAGATGCCGCGGTCGGTGGCGACGATGAAGGTCTTGTTCGGCAGGGTCTGGGCAGCCTTGATCAGCTGGCTGGTGGAGCCCACCGCATCGGCCAGCTCGATCACCGCTTCCGGCGACTCGGGGTGCACCAGAATCGCCGCATCCGGGTACAGCGCCTTCATGTCGGCCAACTGGCGCGACTTGAACTCTTCGTGAACAATGCAGGCACCGTCCCACAACAGCATGTCGGCACCGGTTTGCTTCTGGATGTAACGCCCCAGGTGCTGGTCCGGGCCCCAGATGATGGTTTCGCCGTTGTCCATCAGGCTTTCGACGATTTCCAGGGCGCAGCTCGAGGTCACCACCCAGTCGGCGCGGGCCTTCACGGCAGCGGAAGTGTTGGCGTAGACCACCACGGTACGCTCGGGGTGCTGGTCGCAGAAGGCCGAGAACTCTTCTACCGGGCAGCCCAGGTCGAGCGAGCAGGTGGCCTCCAGGGTGGGCATCAGCACGCGCTTTTCCGGGGTGAGGATTTTCGCTGTTTCGCCCATGAAGCGCACACCGGCAACGATCACGGTTTCGGCCGGGTGGTTCTTGCCGAAGCGGGCCATTTCCAGCGAGTCGGACACGCAGCCGCCGGTTTCTTCGGCCAGCGCCTGGATGACCGGGTCGCAGTAATAGTGGGCGACCAGCACGGCGTTCTGGGCCTTGAGCTCGGCAGCGATGGCCGCACGGTATTCGGCCTCCTGCTCGGCTGTCAGCGGGTTTGGCTGCTTGGCGTCGAGGTGGGCCTGAACCAACAGGCGTTCGGAAATCTGGGTCATGATCGCTGGACCTGCAGGCGCGTGCGCGCGTCAAATCGAGTGTATCACCCGGCCCTGACAGATCGGCTAAGGGTGCCGGACGGCACGAAGGCCGCCACGGCCCTCTGCGGGCGCGGATTATTATCGGAGGCCGAAGGCTACAGACAATCCAGCGATTTCTAAAGTGGTTTTTGTGTTGCCTGTGCTGGCCTCTTCGCGGGCACGCCCGCTCCCACAGGTACAGCGCTGCCCTCGGGGGCAAAGAGTAACCTGTGGGAGCGGGCGCGCCCGCGAAGAGGCCCAAACAGGAGAAACGATCAGCCCTGCGGCGACAGGGCCGCCAGCTGCGCCGCCATGAGCATGGCGAACTCTTCCACGGTCATCTTCTTGCCGTTGAAGTCGACCATGCCGTCGGCATAGTGCAGGCTGCTCACCACATCATTGCCCTGCACGGTGGCCATGCCACTCTGCAGCGCCATCATGCCGACCATTTCCCCGGCCTGGCTCGATTGCATGGCAATGGCCTGGGCGTCGGTCTGGCCATCCAGCAGTGCCTGCAAGGTTGCCAGGTCACCGATCATCGGCTTGGACAACGACAGCTTGCTCTTCACCTCGGTGATCAGTTGCTTGCTCAACTGGTCAGGCGGCAGGTCGAAGCTGGCCGGGGCGGAGAAGCCCATCGACAGGTCAAAGCGGCTTTCGCCATTGGCGGTCCTGAACGACAGGTTTTCCACCGCCACCCGGGGCTTGGCAGCCAGCAGTTTCTGCAGCTCGCCCTGGAACCTGGCCTTCTCCTCATCGTCCATCTGGATTTCCGGCACCGGCTGGCCAGCGGCAGCCGCGGCCTCGAATTCCGGCAGGTGCGCCTGGTACCACGTCGACAGCGCCTGTAGCGCCGGCGCGTTGACCGACGTGATGCTCACCGCCATCTGCGCCTTGCCCACCGCACGGCCATCCCAGGTGATATCCCCGACCTTGTACTCCACGCGGCCACCCACGGTATCCGGGCCGTCAAGGGTTTGCAGGGCGTTCTGCTCCAGCCCCTTGACCACCAGCACCTGCTGTTTGGGCCCCAGGGTGACCTTGGTTTCGGCCAGCGCCAAGTCGACGTTGCCCACGTAGATGGCCTGGTGCGCGGTGGCCGCCAGTTGGCCGCCGACCTTCAGGCCATTGAGCTCGAAGGTGGCAGGCGGCTGGTCATCGCGTACCAGTTTCATCACGAACCGATCGGCCTGGCCGTGGAAGCTCGAGGCCTTGCCTTCCTGGTCACCACTGACTTGCAGTTGCATGCCCGAGAAATCGAGGCTGTTGCCATCCGCTTCGTCGAGCTTGACCGGTGCCAGTTGCACCTGGCTGACCACATTGCCGTCGTAGCCCAGGCTGGTCTGTGCGCTGACCGGGGCCTGCTCGCCCGCTGCGGCGAACCACGGCGCGGTGGCGTCGTCCTTCTGCAGCGTGCTGTTGCTGACTGCCAGCACCGGCATCAGCTTCAGTGCCTTTACCCGCGACCAGGGGAACGGGCCGTGCTCGATCTGGTCGGTCACGCCAACGTCGAAATTCACCACTTCGCCTTCGCCCAGGTTGATATCGCGGGCCTTGAGCCGGTACTGGGCGGTACTGCTGAAGAAATGCTGCTCCAGCGACACGCGTTCGATGCTCATGCTGCCACCGGTGCTCACCAGGGCCTTCTTGAGTTCCGCGTTGCTGCGGACCAGTGCGTTGTCCAGCTCCGCAGGCAGCTGCTTGCCGGTGTACCAGGCGCCAGCGGTGGTTGCGACGGCGATGGCGATAGCCAGGCCAGAAAGGATGCCAACTGATTTCTTCATGAATAGAACCGATTGCTGTCCATATGGGCTTCGTAGGCGGCCAAGGGCCACACAGGACGCCAAGAGTACCACTGCAGCCCAGCCCTGGCGCTGGCCAGGCTCGAGAAATCCGGTTTTTGGGAAACGCCTGACAGACCTTCCAAGGGAAACCGGCATTCGTTAATTTTTGCGAACACCAGAATTGATCATAACCGCAAAAAAACGCGCAAAAACCGAACAAAACCCCACTTTAATCGATAAATATTTCAATCCAGCAACATCTTGTCATGTTTAACTTGACACTAAGCTACCCATCGTTTTTTATTTTCACCACTTTGCGCGCTCCCCCGCGCCCCCGCTGCTCCAACAATAAAGGTGAACAACATGGAGCCCACCCGCTCGCCCTTGCCGCATGCGCAGTACACCGTGCCCGCCGTTTACGCCCAGCCGCAGGAGCCATGCCAGCATGCAGCCTGACCACAGCGCTTCCGGCAACGGCCAACTTCGTAAAACCCTGCGCCTCTGGCACGTGATCATCATCGGCCTGGCCTACCTGACCCCGATGACCGTGTTCGACACCTTCGGTATCGTTTCCGGGATTACTGCCGGCCACGTACCCAGCGCCTACATCCTGGCACTGGCCGGGATCCTGTTCACCGCCGTGAGCTACGGCACCCTGGTGAGGCGCTTCCCGCAATCGGGCTCGGCCTACACCTACACCCAACGTGCGATCAACCCACACGTCGGCTTCCTGGTCGGCTGGTCGTCGTTGCTGGACTACCTGCTGCTGCCTATGGTCAACGCCTTGCTGGCCAAGCTGTACCTTTCGGCCATGTTCCCGGAAGTACCGGAGTGGATGTGGGTGGCTGGCTTCGTCACCCTGATCAGCCTGATCAACATGCGCAGCGTGAACCTGGTGGCGCACTTCAACCTGCTGTTCGTGGCCGTGCAGGTGGCGATCATCGCCGTGTTCATCTACCTGTGCGTGCGCGGCCTGGACCAGGGTGAAGGGCTGGGTACCGCCTGGAGCCTGCTGCCGTTCGCCGACGACCAGACCCAGCTCAGCGCCCTGGCCGCCGGTGCGACCATCCTGTGCTTCTCGTTCCTCGGCTTCGACGCGGTCACCTGCCTGTCCGAAGAAACCCGCGACCCGGGCAAGACCATCCCTCGCGCGATCTTCCTCACCGCCCTGATTGGCGGCCTGGTGTTCATCACCGTGTCGTACTTCATCCAGGCCTACTTCCCGACCATGTCCCGCTTCCACGACCAGGAAGCGGCACTGCCGGAAATCGCCCTGTACGTCGGCGGCAAGTTGTTCCAATCGATCTTCATCGCCTGCACCGTGATCAACACCATCGCCTCGGGCCTGGCCTCGCAGACCAGCGTGTCGCGCCTGCTGTACGTGATGGGCCGCGACAACGTGATCCCGGCCAGCCTGTTCGCCCGCCTGCACTCACGCTACAAGACGCCGGTGCTGAACATCGCGGTGGTGGGGCTGATTTCGCTGTCGGCGATCTTCTTCGACCTGGTCACCGCCACCTCGATCATCAACTTCGGTGCGCTGGTCGCGTTCAGCTTCGTCAACCTGTCGGTGATCAACCACTGCTACCTGCGCGAAGGCAAGCGCCAGGGCCTGGCCAACCAGCTGACATACCTGGTGGCACCCACCATCGGCTTCTGCATCATCGTCTCGCTGTGGCTGGACCTGAACGCACACTCGCTGCTGTTCGGTGGCGTCTGGGCACTGCTCGGCCTGCTGTACCTGGCCTGGCTGACCAAAGCCTTCAGGGACTCCCCGCCCAACTACATCGCTGAATGACCCATGCTGCCGACAACGCCCGCGCCTGATCGCGGGCGTTGCATTTGATCGAAAAGGAAAGCCCTCATGCCGCTGCGTCGCCTCTCCATCCAGTGGAAGATCACCCTGCTCGCCGGCCTGTGCCTGCTGGCCATTGTCGCCCTGCTGGTAACCACATCGCTGGCCCAGGCGCGGCGCAGCGCGGCATTGGTCAACCAGGCCAACACCGAAATGCTCGACAGCAGCGCACGCCTGCGCCTGCAGGCCCATGCCGAAACCCAGGCCCTGCGCATCCAGCGCTATTTCATGGACGCCTACCAGTACGGCAATGGCTTTGCCCGCCTGGTGCAGGTGCTCAAGGCCCGTGGCGGCAACGACCTGCGCGCCGAACTGACGCGCCAGGCCCGCGCCAGCCTGGCCGGCAACCCGGATGTGATCGGCCTGTACCTGGTGTTCCAACCCAACGCCCTGGACCCGGACAGCCAGTACCTCGGCCAGGATGCAATGGGCAGCAATGAGAGCGGGCGCTTCTCGCTGTACTGGTCACAACCCCGCCCCGGCACCCTGGAGCTTGAAGCCATGCCGGAATCGATGCTCGGTGACGCCAGCATCGGCAGCAACGGCGTGGCGAAGAACCGCTGGCTGACCTGCCCGCAGGACACTGCCAGAACCTGCATGCTCGAGCCATACCTCGACGAAGTGAATGGCCGCCAGGTGCTGATGACCAGCATCGCCCTGCCGCTGCTGGAGCACGGCAAGGTGGTCGGCGTGGTTGGCCTGGACATCGGCCTGGCCAACCTGCAACAGCTGAGCCTGGACGGCCGCCGGGAGCTGTTCGACGGCCAGGGCCAGGTCAGTATCGCCAGCGCGGCCGGCCTGCTGGCCGGCAACAGCCGCGACGACAGCAAGCTCGGCGAGCCCATGGACAAGGCGGTAGCCGACGGCCTGCTGCGTGTTGCCCACCCGTTCACGCCAATCCCTGATGCCACCCCTTGGCAGGTATTGCTGGAACTGCCGGAAAGCGTGCTGCAGGCGCCTGCCGTCGCCCTCAACCAGCGCCTGGATGCGCACAACCACAGCGCCAACCTCACCAGCCTGCTGGTTGGCCTGGGCGCTGCGGTAGTCGGTTTGCTGCTGGTGTGGCTGACCGCACGCGGGGTGACCCGGCCAATCCTGGCCGTGGCCGCGCGCCTGGAAGACATCGCCAGCGGCGAAGGCGACCTTACCCGCCGCCTGGACTACGCCCGCCAGGACGAACTGGGCCAGCTCACCGGTTGGTTCAACCGCTTTCTCGACAAACTGCAGCCGGTCATAGCCCAGGTCAAAGGCTCACTGCAGGAAGCCCGCGGCACCGCCGACCAGTCGGCAGCCATCGCCAGCCAGACCAGCAACGGCATGCAGCAACAGCACCGCGAAATCGAACAGGTGGCCACCGCCGCCAATGAAATGAGCGCCACCGCCCTGGATGTCGCCCATAACGCTTCGCAGGCGGCCCAGGCCGCGCGCGCTGCCGACCAAGCCAGCCGCGAGGGCCTGCAACTGATCGACAGCACCCGCCAGGGCATCGACCGCCTGGCCGCCGGCATGAACACCGCCATGGGCGAGGCACGCGCGCTGGAAGGCCGCAGCGGGCAGATCGGTTCGGTGCTGGAAGTGATCCGCACCATTGCCGAGCAAACCAACCTGCTGGCACTCAACGCCGCCATCGAAGCCGCCCGCGCAGGCGAAGCCGGGCGTGGTTTTGCCGTGGTGGCCGATGAAGTGCGTGGCCTGGCCCAGCGCACCCAGGTGTCGGTGGAGGAAATTCGCCAGGTCATCGAAGGCTTGCAGCAAGGCACCCAGGATGTGGTGGGCGCCATGCACGAAGGCCAGCGCCAGGCCCAGGACAGCGCCGCGCGGATGGAACAGGCGCTGCCGGCGCTACAACGTATTGGTGAGGCAGTGGCGGTGATCAGCGACATGAACCTGCAGATTGCCTCGGCGGCTGAAGAGCAGAGCGCCGTAGCCGAAGAGGTGAACCGTAATGTGGCTGGCATTCGCGATGTGACCGAATCGCTGGCAGGCCAGGCCGATGAGTCAGCGCGGATCAGCCAGGCCCTGAACCGGCTGGCCAACCAGCAGCAGGCGCTGATGGAGCAGTTCCGCGTCTAACCTGTCAGGGCCTCTTCGCGGGTGAACCCGCTCCCACAAGGTCCGGCGCTGCCTTCAAGGTCAGAGCATAACCCTGTGGGAGCGGGTTTACCCGCGAAGAGGCCAGCACATACAACATAGCAGCAGGGCTATTTACCGAGCACAATCATGCAAACCCCAACCAGATCTTCCTTCTTCGACATCACCAGCGAACAGGGCCTGTTACGCACCTCGATCGCCGTCACCCTGTTCATCGCCGTCATCGGCATCGCCTTCGGCCTGGCCTCCGGCTCGTTCTCCATCGTGTTCGACGGCGTCTATTCGCTGGTCGATGCCAGCATGAGCGGGCTGTCGCTGGTGGTGGTCAGGCTGATTACCGCGCACACCACCAGCGTGCAGATGTCACGCAAGTTGCGCGAGCGCTTCACCATGGGCTTCTGGCATCTGGAGCCGATGGTGCTGGCACTCAACGGCATCCTGCTCAGCGGCGTAGCCATCTATGCGCTGATCAACGCCGTCAGCAGCCTGCTGCAAGGCGGGCGTCACCTGGAGTTCGGCATCGCCATGGTCTACGCGGTGCTGACCGTGATCGCCTGCGTGACCATCGCCATTGTCGAGGCCCGCGCCAACCGCAAGCTGGGCTCGGATTTCGTGCGCATGGACGTCAAGGGCTGGGTGATGTCGGCCAGCATCACCGCCGCGCTGCTGATCGCCTTCTGCTTTGGCTATGCGGTGCAGGGCACATCGCTGGAGTGGGTGTCGCCGTATATCGACCCGGCGGTGCTGGCGCTGGTCTGCCTGGTGATCGTGCCGTTGCCGATGTCGGTGGTGCGCCAGGCCCTTTCGGAAATTTTCCTGGTGACCCCTGGCGACCTCAAGCTGCACGTGGATGAAGTCGCCAAGGCCTTCGTCGCACGCCATGGGTTGCAGTCGTACCGCGCCTATGTGGCCAAGGTCGGGCGCTCGCGGGAGATCGAACTGTATTTCATCGTGCCGAAGGCCATGGCCGCGAAAACCATCGATGAATGGGATGCGTGGCGTAACGAGATCGGTGATGCCGTGGGTGGTGAAGGGCCGGACCGTTGGCTGACGGTGGTGTTTACCGGGGATCCGGAGTGGGCTGAGTAAGCCATCTGGAGTCTGCGCAGCCCCCTGTAGGAGCGGCCTTGCGTCGCGATCGGGCTGCGCAGCAGCCCCAGCAATTTGTGCATTTTTGCTGAAACCCTGGGGCTGCTGCGCAGCCCGATCGCGACGCAAGGCCGCTCCTACAGGCGATCGCGCAAACCGAGCAATAAAACTCGGCCAACGGAAAACGAAAAAGCCCGCCACCGTTGCCGGTAGCGGGCTTTGACGTACTGCATATGGTGGGTCGTGTAGGATTCGAACCTACGACCAATTGGTTAAAAGCCAACTGCTCTACCAACTGAGCTAACGACCCGTTGGATGGCGCGTATAATACTGATTTCTAACGGGAAATCAACACCCCATCAAACTTTTTTCAAAAATACCGCGTCGGATCTTCGACTCCGGCGGCCTTGAAGCCGTCGGCACGCAGGCGGCAGCTGTCGCATTTGCCGCAGGCACGGCCGTCATCGTCGGCCTGGTAGCAGGAAACGGTCAGGCTGTAATCCACGCCGCGAGCCATACCGGCCTGCACGATCTGCGCCTTGCTCATGTTCTGCAGCGGCGCCTGGATGCGGAAGCCCTGCCCTTCGACGCCAGCCTTGGTCGCCAGGTTGGCCATGCGCTCGAAGGCTTCGACGAACTCAGGGCGGCAATCGGGGTAGCCGGAGTAATCCACGGCATTCACACCAATGAAGATGTCACGGGCTTCCAGCACCTCTGCCCAGCCCAGGGCCAGGGACAGGAACACGGTGTTGCGCGCTGGCACATAGGTGACCGGGATGCCTTCACCCGGGGTTTCCGGCACGTCGATGCTGCTGTCGGTCAATGCCGAGCCGCCGATGCCATCCAGGTTCAGGCCAATAACCTTGTGCTCGACCACGCCCAGGTCGCGGGCAACGCGGGCGGCGGCGTTCAGTTCGGCGCGGTGGCGCTGGCCGTAGTCGAAACTCATGGTGTAGCAGCTGTAGCCTTCGGCCTTGGCCATGGCAACCACGGTGGCCGAGTCCAGGCCGCCGGACAGCAGGATTACTGCGCGTTTGTCGGTCATGTGTGCTTGCTCCTCAATCAACGTCCGGGTTCGTCGTTCCACAGCAGCTTGTGCAGCTGCAGCTGGAAGCGTACGGGCAGGTTGTCGGCAACGATCCAGTCCGCCAGCTCGCTGGCGTTCACCTGGTGGTGGCTGGGCGAGAACAGCACTTCGCCGGCACGCTCGGCCAGGTTGTACTGGATCAGCTTGGAGACCGCCCAGTCGTAGTCCTCGCGGGAACAGATGACGAACTTGACCTGGTCGTTGCGGGTCAGCTGCTCGATGTTCTCGTAGCGGTTACGGTGCGACTCTTCGGAGCCAGGGGTCTTCAGGTCGACCACGCGGCTGACGCGGGTGTCGGTGCCGGCAATATCCAGCGCGCCGCTGGTTTCCAGCGACACCTCGTAACCGGCGTCACACAGGCGCTGCAACAGCGGCAAGGCGTTGGGCTGGGCCAATGGCTCGCCACCGGTGACGCAGACGTAGCGCGGCTTGAAGCCGGCGACCTGCTCAAGGATCGAATCGAGGGTGCGTACGGTACCGCCACTGAAGGCATAGGCACTGTCACAGTACTGGCAGCGCAGGGGGCAACCGGTGAGGCGCACGAATACCGTGGGCAACCCAGCCGTTCGCGTTTCACCCTGCAAGGAGTAAAAGACTTCGGTGATGCGTAATGTGTCTTGCATGCTCGCCACGGGCGTGACAGCTGAACAGGCTGCCCGCCTCCGTCAGGCACTGTCGCGGACTCGACATAGCGTTATCCGCAGCAGCGTGTTTACGAAAAAAGGGCAGTGATTCTAACGAAAAAACCCGCGACAAGCGCGGGTTTCTTTCAAGCGGTACTGCTTAGAGCTTCTGCAGGTCACGCTGGGCCAGTTGCGCGGCCGAGGTGCCGGGGTACTGGGTGATGACCTGCTGCAGGATACCCTTGACCTTGTCGGTGTGGCCCATGCGGCGCTCGACGTCGGCCAGCTTGTACAGCGAATCCGGCACCTTGCTGTGCTTCGGATACTTCTGGCTGACTTGGGCGAAGGCCTGGCTGGCAGCCGGCAGGTCGCCCTTGGCCAGGTTCACTTCACCCAGCCAGTACTGGGCATTGCCGGCGTACTGGCTGTTGGGGTACTTGCGCAGGAAGGCGTTGAACGCCTGGCTGGCCTTGTCGAAGTCTTTCTGCTTGATCAGGTCGAAAGCGGCATCGTAGTAGAGCTTTTCTTTCGCCGGATCACCGGGCTCGCTACTGGCGGCCGGTTGTTGAGCAGCAGCACCTGCTGCTGCATCGGGGGCGGCATTGGATGCACCACCACCGGAGGAATTGTCAGGGGTCGCGGCAGGCGCGGCGCCACTGTTGATGCGACGGTCCAGGTCCTGGTAACGCTCCAGGTTTTCCTGCTTCATGCGCGACACATCGTTCTGCAGCTCTTCGATGATGCCTTGCTGGCGGGAAAGCTGATCCTGCATCTGTTGCAGCTGCATGAACAGCTGGCCCTGTGCAGAGGCAGGGGCCGAAGCCCCTGACCCGGCATAGGCGCCGCTCGTGCCATAACCCGCAGGCGGATAGCTGCCTGCGTTGTCATCAACTACAGGGACCTCAGCCCAGGCCGCGAGCGGCAGGCTGAGTGCGAGGACGGTTACTACACGGCGGCACATACGCATAAGAACTTACTTACGCAGTTCTACGCGACGGTTCTGAGCCCAGGACTGCTCGTCGTTGCCAGTGGCAACCGGACGCTCTTCACCGTAGGAGACCAGTTCCAGCTGAGCAGGGGAAACGCCCTGCAGAACCAGGTAGCGCTGAACGGCCTTGGCACGACGCTCACCCAGAGCCATGTTGTACTCGCGGGTGCCGCGCTCGTCGGTGTTGCCTTCCAGGACAACGCGGTTGCCGTTGGCTTTCAGGTCCTTGGCGTGAACGTCCAGAGCGCGCATGGCTTCTGGCTTCAGGTCCGAGCTGTCGTATTCGAAGTAGAAGGTGGTGATTGCGCGCAGGGCAGCTTCTTCGCTCAGGGAGCCGTCAACAGCGCCAGTGTTGGCACCGTAGCCAGCGTTCGGATCTACAGCAGCGCCTTCGCCTGCGTTGTCACCGCCCTTCGAGGAGCAACCTACAGCTACGGCCATGGCCAGAGCCAGCGCAGCAAATTTACCAAACTTCAGCATTTCCATCGTGAAACTCCTAATGAAACCCCAGTGTGTTAAGCAAAAGTATTACGCCGCAATCAGTTCAGGTAAGGGGACCAGGACGGTTCTCTGACTTCGCCTTGAGCGGTAGGAAGTGGGAGCCTCACGCGGCCATTAAGCGACACGAGCATCAAGACTCCCCGGCCCTGCTGGCGGGTGGCGTAGATTAGCATGGTGCCGTTTGGCGCAACAGTGGGAGACTCATCAAGACTCGTTTCCGAGAGAATCTTTACACTTCCGCGTTGCAAATCCTGGGCCGCAACTTTGAAGTTGGTGAAGCCCTGCTGGCGATGGATCATCACCAGGGTCTTTTCGTCCGCCGACAGTTTCGGGTTGGCGTTGTAGTTACCCACGAAAGTTACACGCTCGGCACCACCGCCACCGACCGACTGCTTGTAGATCTGCGGCTTGCCGCCACGGTCGGAGGTGAAGTACAGGGTGTTGCCATCCTTGCCCCAGAACGGCTCGGTGTTGATGCCCGGGCCGGCGGTGACACGGCTGATCTGGCGCGAAGCCACGTTCATCACGTAGATGTCCGGGTTGCCGTCCTTCGACAGCACGAACGCCAGGCGCGTGCCATCCGGCGACCAGGCTGGCGCACCATTCAGGCCTTCGAAGTTGGTGACCTGCTCGCGGCGACCGGTATCGATGTGCTGGACGAAGATGCGCGGGCGCTTCTGCTCGAACGAAACATAGGCGATGCGCTTGCCATCCGGAGCAAAGCGTGGCGACAGGATCGGTTCACGCGATTGCAGCAGGGTAACCGCACGCGCACCGTCGTAGTCCGAACGCTGCAGGGTATAGCGGGTGTTGTTGGTGGAGAAGCGCTCGGCCGTCACGTACAGCATGCGGGTGGAGAACGCACCCTTGATGCCGGTGAGCTTCTCGAACGACTGGTCGGCAATGTAGTGCGCCATGTCGCGCAGCTGGTCGACGCTGCCCGCCACGCTACCGGTCAGCACCTGCTGCTCGGTGGCGACGTTGAACAGCGCGTACTGCACCTGCAGGCGACCGCCCGACGGCACGATGCTGCCGACCATCACGTACTGCGCGCCCAGCGCTTTCCAGTCACGGAAGATCACTTCGCTGGCCTGCGACGGCTGGCTGATCATGTTCTGCCGCGGAATCGGCGAGTAGTAGCCGGAGTTGCGCAGGTCGTTGCCGATGATGTCGGCCATGTCTTCCGGCAGCACGCTGCCGCCCTGCAGACCGAACGGCACTACCGCGATGGGCGTGGCCCGGTCGCTGCCGCTGGTGACCAGGATGTTCTTTTCCTCTGCCACGGCCATGCCTGCCACGCAGCACAGCATGACCAGCAGTCCTCTCAGACGTTTAATCACAACGCTAGATCCTCAGGTGTAAATGTCATCTTGAACGAACGATATTGGTTGAAATCGCTCGGCTTCATACCCTGCATCTCGGTCAGACGACCGATGTTCTTCACTGCTGCCACCGCCGAGCTGTCGTACGGGCCGTCACCACTGGACCGGGCCACGCTGACGCTGGTGATGGTACCGTCCGGCAACATGTTGATCTGCAGGACCACCGTCATGCCCTTGCGCGCGGAAGGCGGACGTGCCCAGCCCTCGGCCGCGCGCATGCGGATCAGGTCGTCGAAGTCGCCGGCCACCTGGTCACCCTGCTCGTCGGCCAGCGCCTGCTGCCGTTCGGTGGTGTCGGACAACAGCTCGGCCAGGGCCTGGGCTTTCTTGTCTTCCGCCGCCTTGCGGGCCGCTTCCTGTGCCTTTTTCTTCTGGGCATCTGCAGCGGCCTTTTTCTTGGCCTCTTCAGCTGCCTTCTTCTTCGCTTCCTCGGCTACCGCTTTCTTCTTGGCGTCCTCGGCTGCTTTCTTCTTGGCCTCTTCGGCCGCCTTTTTCTTGGCGTCCTCGGCGGCTTGTTTCTTCGCCTCTTCAGCGGCCTCTTTCTTGGCCTCTTCTTCGGCTTTTTTCTTTTCTTCCTCGGCCTTCTTCTTGGCGATGTCGGCCTGCTGCTTCTCGGCAGCCTTCTTCGCCTCTTCGGCCTTCTTGGCTTCGGCGGCTTTCTTGGCCTCGGCGGCTTCGGCAGCTGCCTCGGCTTTCTTGGCTTCGGCGGCCTCGCGAGCCTCTTCGGCCTTTTGAGCGGCGTCGGCTTTCTTTTGTTCCGCGGCCTTCACGGCCTCCTGCTCGACCTTCTTCTGTTCCAGCTGCTCGACCTCGGTCTGGCGCGAAGCGGTTTTCTTCGCTTCCCCGGCAATCTTCTGATTGGTCTGGGTGGTTGCCTGGCTCTTGGACTTGAGCTGGTACAGGGTAGCCTGGACGATCGGCTTGGATGGCGGCAGCTCAGGCGTCATGGCAAAACTGACGAACAGCAGGGCGAACACCAGCACATGCAGGCCGATGGCCCAGATACTGGGCCAGAAGTAGCTTTCCGAGGCGGATGGCTCTCGCTGTTGCATCAGGGCGCCTCGGTAATCAGGCCAACGTTACCGACACCGGCCTTCTGCAACCCGCCCATGGCACCCATGACCGCGCCATAGTCGACAGCCTTGTCGCCACGAATGAACACCTGGGTCTGCTTGCCCTGGTCACGGCCGGCGGCAATGATCTTGGTCACCGCGTCGGTCATGGCAGGCAAGGTCATGGCCTTGTCCATCTGCTTGTCGGTATCGACTTCGCTGCCGAGGTTCCAGTAGTAGGTCTTGTCGGCCTTGATGGAGATGGTGAGGATCTGGACGTTGTTGTCCTGCGGCAAGGCTTCACTGGAAACCTTGGGCAGGTCTACCTTCACGCCCTGGTTGAGCATGGGCGCCGTCACCATGAAGATGACCAGCAGTACCAGCATCACGTCGATGTAGGGCACCACGTTCATCTCGGCGACGGGCTTGCGTTTGTGGCGAACTCGGGCCATGGGCTTCTACCTGATTACTCTTCGCTGGTGTGCACTTTGCGGTGCAGGATCGCCTGGAACTCGTCGGCGAAGGTGTAGTAACGGCCGATCAGCACTTCGCTGCGGGCCGAGAAGCGGTTGTAGGCGATAACCGCCGGGATTGCCGCGAACAAGCCGATGGCGGTGGCGATCAGCGCTTCGGCGATACCCGGGGCAACCGTGGCCAGGGTGGCCTGCTGGGCGCTGGCCAGGCCGCGGAAGGAGTTCATGATGCCCCATACGGTACCGAACAGGCCGATGTACGGGCTGGTCGAACCGACGGTGGCCAGGAACGGCAGGCTCTGCTCGAGTTTTTCTTCCTCGCGCGAGATGGCTACGCGCATGGCACGGGCAACACCCTCCATGACCGCGTCCGGGTCAACGCCCGGCTGCTGGCGCAGGCGCGAGAATTCCTTGAAGCCGGCACGGAAGACCTGCTCGACACCGGAATCCGGGTCTGGGTTGCTGCCTGCCTGACGGTACAGCTTGGACAGGTCGATGCCCGACCAGAAGCGCTCCTCGAAGGCATCCAGCGCACGACGACCGGCGCGCAGCATGGTGCTGCGCTGGAAGATCATGACCCATGAGGTGACCGAGGCGGCCACCAGGGTCAGCATTACCAGCTGTACCAGCACACTGGCATTGCTGACCAGACTCCACATGGAGGTATGGTCGACGACGTTAGCTTCCACGCTTATTCTCCTGCATTCGATTGAGTACCCGAGCCGTCCGCCGCAAAGGCGTCACGCAGCTCCGGGGGTATGGCTCGGGGTTTGAAAGTGTCGGCGCGCACGGCGGCCACCAGGAACTGCCCTTCGCAGAGCAGCGTTTCATCCTTTTCCCGCCAGACCTGCTGCACGAAGCGCAGGCTGGCGCGATTGAGTTCAAGTACTTGCGCGGTGACCCGCAGCTCGTCGTCCAGCCGCGCCGGCGCGTGATAGCGCGCTTCGCTGGAGTGGACCACGAACAGCAGGTTGTCTTCGGCCAGCTGCGCCTGGGAAAAGCCCAGGTGCCGCAGCCGCTCGGTACGCGCGCGCTCCATGAATTTCAGGTAATTGACGTAATACACCACGCCACCGGCATCGGTATCTTCGTAATAGACGCGACAACGGTGTGCGAACGGTTCCAGGCCATTTTGCGCGCGCATACTCTAGTGCTTACTCCTCAGCTTGCCAATCCGCTGTGGCAACTGTTTTTTCTTCATTAATGTCTTATTGCCAGCGCACCCTCGGCATGCCAGCGGTAGGACCACGAAAAGCCGTTTTCGATCTGTCACTCATCGCCCGTTTCGGAAAAATCCCCACCCTCCCCCAGGCGCCCGGGCACGTTCAAGCCAAAGTGCAGGTAGGCATGCCGGGTGACCACGCGGCCGCGCGGCGTGCGCATGATGTAGCCTTGCTGGATCAGGTACGGCTCGAGCACATCCTCGATGGTGTGGCGCTCTTCACTGATGGCCGCGGCCAGGTTGTCCACGCCGACCGGGCCACCGTCGAACTTCTCGATCATGGTCAGCAGCAGGCGGCGGTCGGAGTGGTCGAAACCGCGCTCGTCGACGTCCAGCAGGTTGAGCGCCATGTCGGCCACGGCCTTGGTGATCTGGCCCTTGCCGCGCACTTCGGCGTAGTCGCGCACGCGGCGCAGCAGGCGGTTGGCGATACGTGGCGTGCCACGGGCGCGACGGGCGATCTCGTAGGCACCCTGGTCTTCGATGGCCAGGCCGAGGATGCCGGCGGAACGGCTGACGATGGTGGCCAGGTCCTTGTCGCTGTAGAACTCCAGGCGCTGGACGATACCGAAACGGTCGCGCAGCGGGTTGGTGAGCATGCCGGCACGGGTGGTGGCACCGACCAGGGTGAACGGCGGCAGGTCGAGCTTGATCGAGCGGGCCGCAGGCCCTTCGCCGATCATGATGTCGAGCTGGAAGTCCTCCATCGCCGGGTACAGCACCTCTTCGACGACCGGTGACAACCGGTGGATCTCGTCGATGAACAGCACATCGTGCGGTTCGAGGTTGGTCAGCATGGCCGCGAGGTCGCCCGGGCGCTCGAGGATGGGCCCCGAGGTACTCTTGACCGACACGCCCATTTCCTGGGCGATGATGTTGGCCAGGGTGGTCTTGCCCAGGCCGGGCGGGCCGAAGATCAGCGTATGGTCGAGCGACTCGCTGCGGCCACGGGCGGCCTGGATGAACAGCGCCATCTGCTCGCGCACCACCGGCTGGCCGATGTACTCGTCCAGCCGCAGCGGGCGGATCGCACGGTCCTGGACTTCTTCACGGTCGCGGCCACTGGCGGCGATCAGGCGGTCGGCTTCGATCACTTGGTAATCATCCCTTTCAGGCTGCGGCGGATCAGCTCCTCACTGCTCAGGCCGGCCTTGTCCTTGATCGCGGCGATCGCCTTGCTGGCTTCCTGCGGCTTGTAGCCCAGCGAAACCAGGGCGCTGACGGCATCGGCTTCGGCCGTGGATGCGCTGGCGACCGGCAGCGGCCCGTCGGAGACCAGGGTGAACATGGCCGGGGACGTTTCCCAAGCCTTGAAGCGGTCCTTGAGCTCGACCAGCAGGCGTTCGGCGGTTTTCTTGCCAACACCGGGCACGCGCACCAGGGCCGAGGTGTCCTGAGCCTGCACGCAGCGCACCAGCTCGTCCACTTCCAGCCCGGACATCAGCGCCAGGGCCAGCTTCGGCCCTACGCCATTCAGGCGGATGAGTTCGCGGAACAGTTCGCGCTCGCGCTTTTCGGCAAAACCGTAGAGCAGGTGAGCATCCTCGCGCACCACCAGGTGGGTGTGCACGGTTACGGGTTCGCCCACCTTGGGCAGACGGTACAGCGTGGTCATGGGAACTTCCAGTTCGTAACCTACGCCGTTGACGTCGATAATCAGGTGCGGCGGCTGTTTTTCCGCCAGGGTGCCGCGCAAACGTCCAATCACGTTCCGATCCTTCCTCTCGGGGAGCCGGTCAAAGACCGCTCAACCCTATCAGCAAATGCAGCGGGTGAACGCATCACCCGAACAAAATGTGTATCAGCGCATGAAGCGCCTACAGACGCAAGCGCCCGCCGCGTCGCCGTGCCGTGGCCAGGCCATGCGGCACCAGGCTGGAACGGGTATGGGCGTGGCACAGGGCGATGGCCAGGGCGTCGGAGGCGTCGATCTGCGGCTTTTGCGTCAGTTTCAGCAGGTGCATGACCATCATCATCACCTGCTCCTTGTTGGCCCCACCGGTACCGGCTACCGCCTGCTTGACCTGGGTGGCGCTGTATTCGGCGATTTCCAGGCCGGCTTCGGCGGCGGCAACGATGGCCGCGCCACGGGCCTGGCCGAGCTTGAGCGCCGAGTCGGCGTTACGAGCCATGAACACCCGTTCGATGCCCATGGTTACCGGGCCGTGCTGGGCGATGATTTCACCCACGCCACGAAAAACGATCTGCAACCGCTCGTGCAGCTCGCCGCTGCCGGTGCGGATGCAGCCCGACGCCACGTACTCGCAACCACGGGCGGTCTGGCGTACCACGCCATAGCCGGTGATGCGCGAGCCGGGGTCGATACCAAGAATCAGAGTCATAGTGCCTGTCGAAAAATTGATGCATCTCTGCAAACTGTACCGGCCCTTTCGCGGGTAAACCCGCTCCCACAGGTACTGCACCGACTCTGAATGTGGTGCAGTACCTGTGGGAGCGGGTTTACCCGCGAAAGGGCCGGTACAGGCGCTGACAAACTTGAAGAACTGGCATGGATCGCCAGGACACCTTAGCCGAGGTTTTCCATGATCTCATCGGAAATCTGGGCATTGGAGTAGACGTTCTGCACGTCATCCAGGTCTTCGAGCATGTCGATCAGCTTGAGTACTTTCTCGGCACCGTCCTGGTCGAGTTCGGCGCTGGTGGTCGGCTGCATGACGATTTCCGCGTCAGCGGCCTTGAAGCCCGCCTCTTCCAGGGCATTGCGCACGGCGTAGAAGCTGTTGAACGAGGTGAACACGTCGAACGAGCCGTCGTCGTTGGCCACCACGTCATCGGCATCGGCTTCCATCGCCGCTTCCATCAGCGCGTCTTCTTCCACGCCCGGGGCAAAGCTGATCTGCCCCTTGCGCTCGAACAGGTAGGCCACCGAACCGTCGGTGCCCAGGTTGCCACCACACTTGGTGAAGGCATGACGCACGGCAGCGGCGGTACGGTTGCGGTTGTCGGTCATGGCCTCGACCATGATCGCCACGCCACCCGGGCCGTAACCTTCGTAGCTGAGCTCTTCGACGTTGTCGCTTTCGTTGGTGCCGGCACCACGGGCCACGGCACGATCGATGATGTCGCGGCTCATGTTGGCGCCCAAGGCCTTGTCCAGCGCCAAACGCAGGCGCGGGTTGGATGCCGGGTCAGCACCACCCTGCTTGGCAGCGACCGTCAGTTCGCGGATCCACTTGGTGAAGATCTTGCCTCTCTTGGCATCCTGGCGCTCTTTGCGGTGCTTGATGTTCGCCCACTTGGAATGACCAGCCATAACGACTCCGAATCCTTTGAATCACAAACAGCCCCGCCCCAGTACGGGGCGGGACGGGAAATTGCCTGCGCCGAAACGCAAAGGCGCATCCATGTGGATGCGCCCGGGGACTGCTTACTCGACCTTGGTCTGTTCGCGCAGTCGGATGTGCAGCTCGCGCAGGGCCTTGGCGTCGACCATGCCAGGGGCCTGGGTCATGACGCACGCGGCGCTCTGGGTTTTCGGGAAGGCGATCACTTCACGGATCGACTGGGCGCCGGTCATCAGCATGACCAGGCGGTCCAGACCGAAGGCCAGACCACCGTGAGGCGGTGCACCGAACTTCAGGGCGTCGAGCAGGAAGCCGAACTTCTCTTCCTGTTCTGCCGCCTCGATGCCCAGCAGGCGGAACACAGCCTGCTGCATCTCTTTACGGTGGATACGGATCGAACCACCACCCAGCTCGGTACCGTTCAGGACCATGTCGTAGGCACGGGACAGGGCCACGGCCGGGTTGGCCTCGAGCTCTTCCGGGGTGCACTTCGGCGCGGTGAACGGGTGGTGCAGCGCGGTGAAGCTGCCGTCTTCGTTCTCTTCGAACATCGGGAAGTCGACCACCCACATCGGTGCCCACTCGCAGGTCAGCAGCTCGAAGTCGTGGCCCAGGCGGATACGCAGCGCGCCCAGGGCTTCGCTGACCACCTTGAACTTGTCGGCACCGAAGAACACGATGTCGCCGTCAACGGCGCCAACGCGGTCGAGGATGGTGTTGAGGTTGGCCTCGGGGATGTTCTTGACGATCGGCGACTGCAGGCCTTCGACGCCCTTGGCGCGCTCGTTGACCTTGATGTAGGCCAGGCCCTTGGCACCGTAGATGCCGACGAACTTGGTGTACTCGTCGATCTTGCTGCGCGGCATGCTGGCGCCGCCTGGCAGGCGCAGGGCGGTAACGCGGCACTTCGGATCGTTGGCCGGGCCGGCGAACACCTTGAAGTCGACGTCCTTGAGCTGGTCGGCAACGTCGACCAGTTCCAGCGGAATACGCAGGTCCGGCTTGTCGGAGCCGTAGCGGCGCATGGCCTCTTCGAAGGTCATGTGCGGGAATTCGCCGAATTCCAGGTCCAGCACTTCCTTGAACAGCTTGCGGATCATGCTTTCGGTCAGGCCCATGATCTCGCTTTCATCGAGGAAGCTGGTCTCGATGTCGATCTGGGTGAATTCCGGCTGGCGGTCGGCACGCAGGTCTTCGTCACGGAAGCACTTGGCGATCTGGTAGTAGCGGTCGAAGCCGGCGACCATCAACAGCTGCTTGAACAGCTGCGGCGACTGCGGCAGGGCGAAGAAGCTACCGGCGTGGGTACGGCTAGGCACCAGGTAGTCACGGGCGCCTTCCGGGGTGGCACGGGTCAGGATCGGCGTCTCGACGTCGAGGAAGCCGTTCTCGTCGAGGAAGCGACGGATGCTGCTGGTGATGCGCGAACGCAGACGCAGCTTGTCGGCCATTTCCGGGCGACGCAGGTCGATGAAGCGGTAGCGCAGGCGGGTTTCCTCGCCGACGTCGGAGTATTCGTTCAGCGGGAACGGCGGGGTTTCCGCTTCGTTGAGCACGTTCAGCTGGTAGCCGAGGATCTCGATGGCGCCGGAAGCCATGTTGGCATTCACCGCACCTTCAGGGCGCTTGCGGACCTTGCCGGTGATCTGCACGACGTATTCGCTGCGCACGCGGTCGGCAGCGGCGAAGGTTTCGGCGCGATCCGGGTCGAACACGACCTGGGCCATGCCTTCGCGGTCACGGATGTCGAGGAAGATCACCCCGCCGTGGTCGCGGCGACGATGGACCCAGCCGCAAAGGGTGACTTCCTGGCCGTCCAGGCTCTCGTTCAGTTGGCCGCAATAATGGCTGCGCATCATGATGGTGGTTTCGCTTCTCGTGATTCGTGTATTCGGTGGAGGCCTTGGCCGCCCGCAGAGGGCTAATACTGCAAGACCCGGTCACAGCATTCAACTCAGTCGGCCTTGTCGCCGCCTGCCAGATTCTTTTTCGCCCCGGTCTTGAAGTCGGTTTCGTACCAACCGTTACCGCTCAGGCGGAAGCCTGGCACCGACAGCAGCTTTTTCAGCGCCGGCGCCTGGCAGGCCGGGCAATCGGTCAGCGGCGCGGCGCTGATCTTCTGCAGCACTTCCATGCGGTGCTCGCAGGATGCACATTGATAGTCATAAAGGGGCATGGGTGTCTCTCGTCAACCACAACGCTGGCTGCCGGGGCAGCAAAAAGCGGGATTATATATGGTTAGCAAGCACTGCGCAGCCCGCCAGGCGATCAGCGCACACTTGGCGGGTCCAGCAGCCAGGCGACGCAGATCACCCTGATCAGCCCGCTGAAGTTGCGCACCCCACCCTGGCGCAGGTGAACCTCGCGGTCCACGTAGGACAGCACCGCGCTGACCGAGCAGCGGTTGGCCGCGGCGATGCGCTCCAGGATGCCCCAGTAGACGGCCTCCAGCCGCAGGCAGGTGGAAAAGCCGTTGAGCCGCACCGAGCGTGACACCGGCTGGATCTGCAACATGTCGAAATCCGCCTTGAACGGGTCGATGCACTGTTTACCCGGCCAACGCCCCTGGCCAGCCACACGTTTGCTTGCTTGCATCATGCGCCACACTTCCTCGTCACAGGTACCAGGTGGCCTATGAAGCGCTGATGGGCGAGCTTAAAGCAGCGGCAAAATCTTCCCGCACAAAATTGCGCAGGACCTGTAGGAGCGGCCTTGTGTCGCGATGGGCTGCGAAGCAGCCCCAGGGTTTGAGTGCAATTGCACAAATTGCCGGGGCTGCTTCGCAGCCCATCGCGACACAAGGCCGCTCCTACAAGGGCCGGTACAGCGCTGGGTATCTACTTGCCGTCGAGCAGCACCCGCAGCATCCAGGCGGTTTTCTCGTGCACCTGCATGCGCTGGGTCAGCAGGTCGGCGGTCGGCTCGTCACTGACCTTGTCCACCACCGGGAAGATGCTGCGCGCGGTACGCACCACGGCTTCCTGGCCCTGGACCAGCTGGCGGATCATCTCGTCGGCAGGCGGCACCCCTTCTTCCTCCTTGATCGAGGAGTGCCGCGCATAGAATGCATAAGCCCCCGGCGCCGGAAAGCCCAGGGCGCGAATGCGCTCGGCGATCGAGTCGACCGCCAGCGCCAGTTCGTTGTACTGCTCTTCGAACATCAGGTGCAGGGTGCGGAACGACGGACCGGTGACGTTCCAGTGGAAGTTATGGGTTTTCAGATACAGCACGTAGGTATCCGACAACAGGCGGGACAGCCCATCGACGATGGACTTGCGATCTTCTTCACTGATACCGATATCGATTGCCATGAAGTTCCCCTTTCCATAAGGCTTGAGACCCAAGCAGGTGACGACCACTGTAGCAACACTTGGTACACGCCGCATGTGACATGGCGCAACACATCGCCCGTCGCGGCCTGCGGTTTGAGTAGCCTGCGGCTTTACTGTTAAATAGGCATGGTGCCACCCGTGCGGATTGTCATTGCCGGGTGCATAGGCTGGCCTGCCACGTGTTCGCGCTCTACACCTCATGCGCACCGTGCTGCCAGCTCTTCCTGTGATCGGCCTTATCAACTGTGAGCCAACCCCATGTTCAAGATCGTCCATCTGGTGACGGGCGTGGCAGCCTTGCTGCTATCGCTCATACCCAGCCTGAAAACCGATGCGACCCCCTTCCTGCAACAACCCGACGCGGTCTACCTTGCCCTGCTCGGCCTGCTCAACCTGGTGCTGGCCCCGGTCGTGCCACTGTACTACCGCGGCGCGCGGCAGCAGTTGCAGCACCTGGCGTGCGCCCTGCTGGTGGTGGCCGTGGTGCTGCAGACCCTGACACTGCTGGCCCGCCCGGAAATGGGCAACCTGGCCGCACTGGTCTGCGCGGCGCTGGCCGTGGCCGTGCACCTGGCCGTGGGCTTTGCCCGCATCCCGCGCAAGGCACGCGCCAGTCAGCACGCGGCGCAGGATGCCGGCAATCGTGATACCGGTACCGTGAAGTGGTTCAACACGTCCAAAGGCTTCGGCTTCATCTCCCGCGACTCGGGCGATGATATCTTCGTGCACTTTCGCGCCATTCGCGGCGAAGGCCACCGCATCCTGGTGGAAGGCCAGCGCGTGGAGTTTTCCGTGATGCACCGCGACAAGGGCCTGCAGGCCGAGGATGTGGTTGCGGTAACCCGCCGCTGATCCAACTTGTCGAAACCATCCCCTGCAGGAGCGGGCATGCCCGCTCCTGCAGGGGTTCAGGTATCAATAATGAGGCGGTGGCGCCTCGTCCCCTTCGCTGCCGTACTGGCCAACCATCTCTTCGTAACGCTTGATCAGCTCGGCCATCTGCAACTGCAGCCGCTCGATCACCCGCCCCTGTTCAACCACCACGTCATTCAGTGCCTGGATGGTGTCATCCTGGAACGCCTGGCGTGTTTCCAGTTCGACCACTCGCGATTCAAGCGACATGTCAGGCCTCCTGGTAGCCGGCGAGCTGCAGCCCGCGCAGGCGCTGACGAATGGCTTGCACCTGGTCGTCGGTGTAGGCCACCGCCGGGCACTTGCCCCACACCGGTGCCGGCCAGGCGGCGTCGTCGCGCTGGCGCACGATCACGTGCATGTGCAACTGGCTGACCACATTGCCCAGGGTGGCCACGTTCATCTTGTCGGCGCTGTAGCTGGCTTTCAGCGCTTCGGCCAGGCTGGTGGTTTCCTGCCACAACTGCTGCTGCTCCGCAGCATCGAGCTCGAACAGTTCGCTGATGCCGGCGCGCTTGGGCACCAGGATGAACCATGGATAGTTGGCATCCTTGCTCAGCAGCAACTGGCACAGCGCAAACTCCCCCAGCACCAGCGAATCCTGCTGCAAACGCGAATCGAGGACGAACACGGCAAATCTCCTTCAGGCAGAACCAACCCGCGTCACGCGGAAAACAGGCCTGCAAGGATACCCTGCACGTTCCCGGTAACACAGCGCTACTTTTCGCACCAAAATGAGGCCGCCCGTACACCTCGCACCACACTTGCCACCCCAAAGGTGACGCCGCATGAACAAGTTGCGGTAACACATTGACTTTCATGACAGCTTTTCAAATTTTAATGATTCTTGACTGTGACACCCCGTCAGGCGGCTCCCGCCCCGTGTTTACGGCACTTTCCGACCCCCGGTAGCAGGTTTTGTGAAAATTTCATGAAGCGTTGCGAATTTTGAGCACGCTTGTTGCATTCCTTTCACGCCAAGTCGGCACGACATCTGCATCGACAGGTGTACGCGACAAATAACAACAGCGGCATTGGTTACCAGGGAGTTTCCCCAACCGGAATCGGTAGTTACAGGTTCGTTACGGTGAAAGAAACAGCGCTGGTGTTGTACGGCCCTTAAACCGGGGCGTGATTTGCGACATGGAAATACTTAAAAGCGACATGGTGAAAAAGTTCCGAAAAGGATGTTTATACCCATATCGCCAACAACAGTCAGCGTGCTATACATTTTCGCCGACATAACAAGAAAGAGCTGCCCCATATAACTAAAACACTTGGACGCAGCGGTACTCTTCCTAAAAACCAAAGGAGCAAATCACGATGCGCGTGATGAAGTGGAGCATGATCGCCCTGGCCGTTGCGGCAGGGACCTCGCAGTTGGCATTGGCCTCTTCCCAGGACGAGTCCAAAGGTTTCATCGAAGACAGCAAGCTGAACGTCAAGACCCGCATGCTGTACTTCAGCCGTGACTTCCGTAACAACGAAGGCGGCCAGAGCCGTCGCGAAGAAACCGGCCTGGGCTTCCTCGGCACCTTCGAGTCCGGCTTCACCCAGGGCACCGTGGGTGTGGGTGTCGATGCCATCGGCATGCTCGGCCTGAAACTGGACAGCGGCAAGGGCCGCGCCGGTACCGGCCTGTTCCCGACCGGCTCCGACGGCCGTTCGCAGGATGACTACTCCAAGGCCGGCGGCGCGGTTAAATTCCGCATCTCCGACACCGTACTGAAAGTGGGTGACCAGTTCACCGCTCTGCCGGTCTTCGCCACTGACGACAGCCGCCTGCTGCCGGAAATCGCCCAGGGCACCCTGATCACCAGCAACGAGATCGAGGGCCTGACCCTGCACGCTGGTCATTTCACCAGCCTGACCGCCCAAGAGGAGACCAACCGCGACAGCTTCCGCCTGAAGGAAGCCAACGTGGTAGGTGGTACCTACGCCTTCACCGACAACCTCAGCACCAGCCTGTACTACTCGAAGGTTGAAGACTACTGGCGCAAATACTACGCCAACGTCAACTGGGCAGTGCCGATCTCGGACAAACAGGGCCTGGTGTTCGACTTCAACATCTATGACACCAAGAGCGAAGGCTCGGCCGAGTACCGCGCGTTCGACGGCGACAAGCTGGACAACCGCGCATTCAGCCTGTCGGGCGCCTACAACATCGGCGCTCACACCTTCACCCTGGCCTACCAGAAAGTCACCGGCGACGGCGACTATGGCTATGGCATCGACGGTGGCGGCACCATCTTCCTGGCCAACTCCGTGGCCCGTTCCGACTTCAACTCTGAAGACGAGAAATCTTGGCAGGCTCGCTACGACCTGAACTTCGCCGAATACGGCATCCCGGGCCTGACCTTCATGACCCGTTATGTACGCGGTACCGACGCCAACGTTTCGAGCGGCGACAACGGCAAAGAATGGGAACGCGACGTCGATATCAAGTACGTGCTGCAGGAAGGCCCAGCCAAGGACCTGAGCTTCCGTATCCGTCAGGCTACCTACCGCTCCTCCGACGCGGTGTACCTGGACAGCTCCCCATCGATCGACGAACTGCGCCTGATCGTGGAGTACCCGCTGAGCATCCTGTAAGCCTGGCTTGCAGTGCCCCGCACCTGAAAAAGCCCGGCGATCACGCCGGGCTTTTTCTTGGCTGACAAGCGTCACGCCCTGGGGCATCCTGTACGCCTTCGTTTCGCCCCCGTACAATGCGGGGTCATTTCAATGTCTTAGGCAATCGACACGGCTCACCATGCGCACCAGTCAATATTTGCTCGCCACCCAGAAAGAAACCCCTGCCGACGCAGTGGTCATCAGCCATCAGCTCATGCTGCGTGCCGGCATGATCCGCAAACTGGCCTCCGGCCTGTACACCTGGCTGCCGATGGGCTTGCGGGTGATGCGCAAGGTCGAGGCCGTGGTGCGTGAGGAAATGAACGCCGCCGGCGCCCTGGAAGTGCTGATGCCCAGCATCCAGCCCGCCGAACTGTGGCAGGAATCCGGCCGCTGGGAACAGTACGGCCCCGAGCTGCTGCGCCTGAAGGACCGCCACCAGCGCGACTTCTGCGTCGGCCCGACCCACGAAGAAGTGATCACCGACCTGGCCCGCAACGAGCTGTCCAGCTACAAACAGCTGCCGCTCAACATGTACCAGATCCAGACCAAGTTCCGTGACGAGATCCGCCCGCGCTTCGGCCTGATGCGCGGCCGCGAGTTCATCATGAAGGACGCCTACTCGTTCCATGCCGACCAGGCTTCCCTGCAGGAAACCTACGACCGCATGCACCAGGCGTACAGCAACGTGTTCACCCGCCTGGGCCTGGACTTCCGCCCAGTGCAGGCCGACACCGGCTCCATTGGTGGCAGCTACTCACACGAATTCCACGTACTGGCCGAGTCCGGCGAAGACGACGTGATCTTCAGCGACAGCTCCGACTACGCCGCCAACATCGAGAAGGCCGAGGCCATCCCGCGTGAAACCGTGCGCCCGGCCCCTACCGAGGAGCTGCGCCTGGTCGACACGCCGAACGCCAAGACCATCGCCCAACTGGTGGAAAACTTCGGCCTGCCGATCGAAAAGACCGTCAAGACCCTGATCGTGCGCGGCGCCGAAGAAGGCAAGCTGGTAGCACTGATCGTGCGTGGCGACCATGAGCTCAACGAAATCAAGGCGGCCAAGCTGGAACAGGTTGCCGACCCGCTGGTCATGGCCACCGACGCCGAACTGCGCGAGGCCATCGGCGCTGGTGCCGGCTCGCTCGGCCCGCTGAACCTGCCGCTGGAAATCGTAATCGACCGCTCGGTTGCCCTGATGAGCGACTTCGGCATTGGCGCCAACATCGACGACAAGCACTACTTCGGCGTGAACTGGGAGCGCGACCTGCCGGTTCCACAGGTCGCCGACCTGCGTAACGTGGTCGAAGGCGACCCGAGCCCGGACGGCCAGGGTACCCTGGTGATCAAGCGCGGCATCGAAGTGGGCCACATCTTCCAGCTCGGCACCAAGTACAGCGAGGCGCTGAAGTGCCAGGTACTGGGCGAGAACGGCAAGCCGGTAACCCTGTCCATGGGCTGCTACGGTATCGGTGTGTCCCGCGTGGTGGCAGCTGCCATCGAGCAGAGCTACGACGACAAGGGCATCATCTGGAACGACGCCCTGGCCCCGTTCCAGATCGCCCTGGTACCGCTGCGCTACGAAACCGAGGTAGTTCGCGAGGCGACCGACAAGCTGTACGCCGAGCTGACTGCTGCCGGCTACGAAGTGCTGCTGGACGACCGTGACAAGAAGACCAGCCCAGGCATCAAGTTTGCCGACATGGAGCTGATCGGCATCCCGCACCGCATCGTCGTCAGCGATCGCGGCCTGGCCGAAGGCAACCTGGAGTACAAGCACCGCACCGAGCAGGACGCCCAGTCGTTGCCGCTCGATGAAGTGCTGACCTTCCTGCAGGCCCGCGTTCGCCGCTGATAACCAATGCACGAGTGATCATGTTCAAGCGAAGTACCTTTCCCCTGGGGGGCGCCGCACTGTGCGGCGCCCTGCTCGTCAGCGGCTGCGCCAACCAGATGTCCCAGCGCAGCGACCATGAGGAGCGCGTCGAGCGCAAACTGCTCGAGCACACCCTGCAGATCGATGTCGGCGAGCCGAAGGTGATGGAGCTTCCGCAACGACGTGTGCGCGTGCATGAGCAGAAGCGCTTCGAAGTCACCGAGTTCGAAGTCACCCGCAGCTATGACCGCTACACGCCTTACCAACCCTGGCGGGAAATCTACGAGATCCCGCTGGGTGCGGTGGCCGTGGTGGCAGGCGTGGGTGCCAATGTGGTCAATGTCTTCGCCCTGGGCAACCTGCCGGAAAGCATCACCCACGACTGGCTCAGCTATGGCGTGGACGGGCTCAACCCGTTCATGAACGTGCCGTCCAACGGCCGTGCCCAGCAGAACCTGGCCGGGATCAGCGAAGTGCAGAAAGGCAAGCGCGAGGAATCTACCAGCGTGCCCTGGAGCGAGCGCCTGGTCGAGGTCAAGGCCGGCAAGATGACCCACGAGCTGACAACAGACAGGAACGGCGTGCTGCGCCTGAACCTGCTCGACAGCCCGTTCTCCGAGCAGAACCTCAACCACATCGGCACCCTGCACCTGCAGGTGCTGGACGAGGACAACGCGGTACGAGGCGATGCCAGCCTGCTGGTCAGCGCCACCCTGCGCAACAAGCTGCTCGAAGCCCATGAACTGATCTTCGATGACCTCGAAGATGACGATGTCGGCCAATGGGTACACCGGGTCAAGCGCTTGTCCGAACTGGGCCTGGAAGAGGAAGCCAGTGAAATGGAACAGAGCCTGATCGAACTCACCCGCAACGATCCGGAGTTGCAGCAGGAGTTTCTGCAGTCGCTGACCAAGGCCACTGGCCGGTTGGTGGCCGACCCGGGCGCGCAGTAACTGCTGCGGTAACGCATCCCCCCTGTGGGAGCGGCCTTGTGTCGCGAAAGGGCTGCAGAGCAGCCCCGACAATTGATGCATCACTGCTGAAATCCTGGGGCCGCTGCGCGGCCCTTTCGCGACACAAGGCCGCTCCCACAGGGGGCCATGCAGCCAGGCCCAGGCCATTTATTGAGGCGGGAACAGCTCCAGCTGCTCATGCGCCCCGCGCAAGTCGCGCAACCTCACGCCTACCCCCAGCAAGCGCACCGGTTTGCCACCACGGGCAAACGCCTGCCCCAGCAATTGTCGATAACTTTCCAGGTCCCTACCCGCCCCCGCCTGCTCCATGGTGGTCTGGCTGAAGTCATGGAACTTGACCTTGACGAAGGGCTTTTCCGGTCGGTAACTGCTGTCCATTCGGGCGATACGCTCGTTCAGGCTTTCCAGCAGCTCGGGCAGCCGTGCCAGGCAACTGGCCAGGTCCGGCAGATCGGTGTCGTAGGTGTTTTCCACGCTGACCGACTGCCGGCGACTGTCATTGTGCACCGCACGTTCATCGATACCCCGCGCCAGCCCCCACAAACGCTCGCCAAAGCTGCCGAACTCGCGCACCAGCGCCAGGCGCGACCAGTCGCGTAATTCCAGGCAGGTTTCGATACCCAACCGCGCCAGCTTGTCTGCCGTTACCTTGCCTACCCCGTGCAGCCTGGCCACCGGCAGGGCGGCGACGAACGCCTCCACTTCGCCCGGAGTAATCACGAACAGGCCATTGGGCTTGCGCCAGTCACTGGCGATCTTGGCCAGGAACTTGTTCGGCGCCACACCGGCTGAGACAGTGATATGCAGGGTGCGGGCGACGCGCCGGCGGATATCCTCGGCAATGCGCGTGGCGCTGCCCGAATACCACTGGCTGTCGCTCACATCCAGGTAGGCCTCGTCCAGTGACAGTGGCTCGATCAACTCGGTGTAGTCGCGGAAGATTGTGTGGATTTCCCGCGAGGCCTCACGGTAGGCCTCGAAGCGCGGCTTGACGATCAGCAGGTCCGGGCACAGCTTCAGGGCGTGCCGCGACGACATGGCCGAACGCACGCCGTAGGCACGCGCTTCATAGTTGCAGGTGGCGATCACCCCACGGTGGTCGGCCGAGCCCCCCACCGCCATGGGCCGCCCGGCCAGGCGCGGGTCGTCACGCATTTCGATCGCGGCATAAAAGCAATCGCAGTCGACGTGGATGATCTTGCGCAAGGACATGGATGACCGTCAGCACTGTAAATTCATACAGATAGTATCGCATGTGCCTTCGAGGCATGCAGCCTGTGCCCGGCATTGGTCGATAATCGGCCTGAAAGCCCCGTCGCGCCTGAGCTGCGCGCTATATTCAAACGCTAAGAGTTTGAACAGGAAAGGTTTTTTCAGAAAAAAGCTTGACACCCACGGGTAAATCCGTAGAATTCGATCTCACAGGCGCGGGATGGAGCAGCCTGGTAGCTCGTCGGGCTCATAACCCGAAGGTCGTCGGTTCAAATCCGGCTCCCGCAACCAGATTCGAGAAAAGGCCACTGTTCACACAGTGGCCTTTTTCTTTTGCGTCAAATAATGCGTTGAAAGAAATTTCAAAAAAATCAATGACTAGCGCTTGACACCCATTCTGAAAGCTGTAGAATGCGCCCCACTGACGCGGGATGGAGCAGCCTGGTAGCTCGTCGGGCTCATAACCCGAAGGTCGTCGGTTCAAATCCGGCTCCCGCAACCATATTCGTCAGAACAAACCCCGCCTGTGTAACAGCAGCGCGGGGTTTGTTGCTTTCCCCCTCCTGCTTTTCGTCGCCCTCCAATTCCCCCGCCTCCAGCCAACCCGCAGGCTTGAGAGGTCGTGCCCAGGATGAACTATCTTTAACCCTGCCAGGCCGCTGAAAGCGCTTGAGGCCGGAGTAACATTGGATACGTTTTCCTAAGGGACTCTCACTTGGCCACACCTTTCCCTCACCTCGCGCTGCAAGCCCGGGGCAGTCCATGACTTCGCACAACCCCGAACCCCCGGTGCCGCTTGCCTCGGCGCTACCCGGCGCGGTGCAACGCCTGCCCTTGCTCGAACGCTTGAGCCGCTACCGCCAGCCCATCGGTCTGGTAGTGACCCTGGTGTTGTTCACCATGGCCTTGATCGCCTGCCGCCACCTGTTGAGCGAATTGGACATCTATGCCTTGCACGATGCCATGCTCAGCGTCCCGCCCCAGTCGTTACTTGGCGCCTTGCTGGCTACCGTGCTCGGTTTCGTTGTCCTGCTGGGCTACGAGTGGTCTGCCAGCCGCTATGCCGGCGTGAAGCTGCCGGCGAGCAGCCTGGCGCTGGGCGGTTTCAGCGCCTTTGCCATCGGCAACGCCATCGGCCTGTCGATGCTTTCGGGCGGTTCGGTGCGCTACCGCCTGTATGCACGCCAGGGGGTTGGCGCAGGTGAAGTTGCACGGATGACCGTTTTTGCCAGCCTGTCACTGGGCTGCGCGCTGCCGCCCCTGGCCGCCTTGGCGACCTTGAGCGACCTGCCGGCGGCGTCTGCCGCACTGGGTTTGGCGCCTGGCTTGCTGGCGGGTGTCGCAATAGCCGTGCTGCTGGTATGCAGCATGCTGGTGTTCGGCTTGTACCGCCGTCGCCTGGCTGAGCAACCACTGGCCAACAGCCTGCTGGTACAACTGGGCCGCCGCACACTGCGCCTGCCGGGCGCACGCCTGGCAGCCCTGCAATTGCTGATCACCGCACTGGATGTCGCCGCTGCCGCCACCGTGCTGTATCTGCTACTGCCCGAAGCACCGCCGTTCGGTGCCTTTGTGCTGGTGTACCTGCTGGCCTTGGCCGCAGGTGTGCTCAGCCACGTACCGGGCGGCGTCGGGGTATTCGAAGCGATCCTGCTGGCAGCTTTTGCCGACCAACTCGGCGCCGCGCCGCTGGCAGCGGCCCTGCTGCTGTATCGGCTGATCTACGTGGTGCTGCCGCTGCTGCTGGCCTGCGTGCTGCTGCTGGCCAACGAGGCCCGGCGCCTGCTGTTCGCCCAACAGGCTATCAAGGCCGCTTCCGGGCTGGCCGCGCCGATCCTGTCGATCCTGGTGTTCCTGTCCGGGGTGGTGCTGCTGTTCTCCGGGGCCACGCCCGAGATCGACACCCGCCTGGAGCACATGGGTTTTCTGGTTCCGCACCGCCTGATCGATGCCTCGCACTTCGGCGCCAGCCTGATCGGCGTGCTGTGCCTGCTGCTGGCCCAGGGCCTGCGCCGGCGCCTGTCCGCCGCCTGGCTGCTGACCACCGTGCTGTTGCTGGTCGGCGCCCTGCTGTCGCTGCTCAAGGGCTTCGATTGGGAAGAGGCCTGCCTGCTGACCCTCACTGCCGCCCTGCTCGCCTTGTTCCGCCGTTCCTTCTACCGTCCCAGCCGTTTGCTCGAGTTGCCGTTCTCGCCGGTGTTTCTGGTGGCCAGCGCCTGTGTGGTCGGCGCATCGGTGTGGTTGTTGCTGTTCGCCTACCAGGATGTGCCCTACAGCCATCAGCTGTGGTGGCAGTTCACCCTCGATGCCGATGCCCCGCGTGGCCTGCGCGCCGCCATGGGCAGCGCAGTGCTGCTGGCGGCCGTGGCCCTGACCTGGCTGCTGCGCACCGCACCACCGGTGATCCACCTGCCTGACGAAGAAGAGCTACTGCGTGCCAACCGCATTCTGCTGGCCTCCGACCAGCCCGATGGCGGCCTGGCCCTGACCGGTGACAAGGCGCTGCTGTTCCACCCTCGCGACAACGCCTTCCTCATGTACGCCCGTCGCGGCCGCAGCCTGGTGGCGCTGTACGACCCGATCGGCCCGGCCCAGGAGCGCGCCGAGATGATCTGGCAATTCCGCGACCTGTGCGACCTGCACCATGCCCGCCCGGTGTTCTATCAGGTGCGCGCCGAGAACCTGCCGTTCTACATGGACATCGGCCTGACCGCGCTGAAGCTGGGCGAAGAAGCCCGGGTCGACTTGCGCCGCTTCGACCTCGAAGCCAAGGGCAAGGAGATGAAGGACCTGCGCTACACCTGGAACCGTGGCGGCCGTGACGGCCTGAGCCTGGAAATCCACGAACCCGGGCATGCCCCGCTGGCAGAGCTGAAGGAAATTTCCGACGCCTGGCTTGGCGGCAAGAACGTGCGCGAGAAAGGCTTCTCGCTGGGGCGCTTCAGCCCTGAATACCTGCAGCATTTTCGCATTGCCCTGATCCGCTTCCAGGGCCGCCCGGTGGCTTTCGCCAACCTGCTGGAAACCCATGGCAACGAACTGGCCAGCCTCGACCTGATGCGTGCGCACCCCGAGGCCCCGAAGCTGACCATGGAATTCATGATGATCGGCCTGATCCTGCACTACAAAAGCCATGACTACGCCCGCTTCAGCCTGGGCATGGTGCCGCTTTCCGGCCTGCAGCCGCGGCGTGGCGCGCCCTTGACCCAGCGCCTGGGCTCGATGGTGTTCCGCCGTGGCGAGCAGCTGTACAACTTCCAGGGGCTTCGACGCTTCAAGGACAAGTTCCAACCGGACTGGGAACCCCGCTACATGGCCGTGCCGGCCGGGCTCGACCCGCTGGTGGCACTGGCCGACACCGCCGCCCTGATCGCAGGCGGCCTGACTGGATTGGTGAAACGTTGATGACCCGACGCTTTTGGCTTTACCTGCTGGTTCCCCTGCTGTTGGCCGCCCTGGGAGGCGCGCTGGCGTTCTGGCTATGGACCCGCCCTGCCCCCGAGGCACGCCTGGAACAACTGAGCATCAATGACACCCGCATCACCCGTGTGACCCCAGGCGTGCACCCCAAGGCCCGAGTGGCCATCGGTGTACCCCAGGACCAGGCGCTGACCGACAGGCAGCTGCTGGACCTGGCCCAGGCTGGCGAAGCGCAACTGGTGCAGGTGATCCTGCCGCCCAACGACTGCAGCAAGCAGCAACAGGCCTTGGACCAGGCCATGGGCCAGCTGCCGGAGAAACCGACCCTGGTCGCCGGTATCGGCCCTGGCGCCTCTCAGGCCTGGCGCTGGCTGGCCAGCCAGAACAACGACAAGGCGCGGGCGATTTCCGTGGACTTCAGCCTGGAACAGCCCGGCTGCCAGGCAGCGCTGCCGAAGTCGGCCGCCCACGGCCACTGGAACGTCGCCTGGAACGACAACCCGGATGACGCCAGCGCCGCCTTCGTGCGCGACCAGGCCAATGCCGAAACCAGCATCAGCGACTACGACATTCACCTGCCACAAGTGCTCAAGGCCCAGCTGACCCAGGCCCTGGTCGGCCACGACGGCAACGCCCTGGCCATCCCGGTGGTCGAGGTGCCAGCCGGGCAGACCACCGACACGGTCACCCTGTTCCTTTCCGGTGATGGCGGCTGGCGGGACCTGGACCGCGATGTGGCCGGGGAAATGGCCAAGCTTGGCTACCCGGTGGTCGGCATCGACACGCTGCGCTACTACTGGCAGCACAAGACCCCGGAACAAAGCGCCGCCGACCTGTCCGAGCTGATGCAGCACTACCGGCAGAAATGGGGCACCAAGCGCTTCGTGCTGACCGGTTATTCGTTCGGTGCCGACGTGCTGCCGGCGATCTACAACCGCCTGCCGGCCGAGGACCAGCAGCGTATCGACGCGGTGATGCTGCTGGCCTTTGCCCGCAGCGGCAGCTTCGAGATCGAAGTCGAGGGCTGGCTGGGCAAGGAAGGCCAGGAAGCGCCAACCGGGCCGGAAATGGCCAGGCTGCCGGCCTCCAAGGTGGTGTGCGTGTATGGTGTGGAAGAAACCGACGAGAGCGGTTGCACCGACAAGACTGCGGTGGGTGAACGCCTGAAGCTGCCGGGGGGGCACCACTTCGACGAAAACTACCCGGCACTGGCCAAGCGCTTGATCGGCGAGATCGAGACGCGCCAGGGCAAGTCCAGCGTGGCTGAGCAGAACTGATAAGATCTTGCAGCCCATTCGCGGGTAAACCCGCTCTCATAGAACTGCACATAACTCATTGATTTAGCAGAGACCCTGTGGGAGCGGCTTTAGCCGCGAACACCGGCGCAGCCGGTGCCATGCACCGCGTTGGATTCTTCGCGGCTAAAGCCGCTCCCACAGGGTACGAGGATCGCTTGCGAATCCAGTTATCTGCGCGACAGCGCAGCCCAAAGGGCTGGGCAATCTCCCGCAGGTACAGCGCAAGCTTTGAAAGCTATGCGGTCCATGTGGGAGCGGGCATGCCCGCGAACACCGGCGAAGCCGGTGCCCTACACCGAGTTGCCGGCTTCGCGGGCACGCCCGCTCCCACATGGGACGGGTACTGCCTTGAAATCTGTGTTGCCTCTCAGATCTCGACCTGGGTCCCCAGCTCGATCACACGGTTCAGCGGCAGGTTGAAGAAGCGCAAGTTGCCGTTGGCATTCTTCAGCAGGAACGCGAACAGGTTGCCCCGCCAGCGCGACATTCCCTCCAGCCGTGAGGCGATCACGGTCTCGCGGCTGAGGAAGAAGGTGGTGCGCATCGGGCTGAAATCCAGGTCTTCCAAGTGGCACAGCTTCAACGCCGCCGGCACGTCCGGTTCGTCCATGAAGCCGAAGTGCAGCAACACGCGGAAGAACCCGTCGCCATAGGCTTCCACCTCAAAGCGCTCCTGCTCCGGCACCCGTGGCCGATCCTCGCTGACCACCGTCAGCAGCACCACCTGGCTGTGCAGCACCTGGTTATGCAGCATGTTGTGCAACAGCGCATGGGGTACCGCATCGGAGCGCGCCGTGAGGAACACCGCCGTGCCTTCGACCCGGTGCGGCGGCTGAATGCGGATACTGCTGATGAACAGCTGCAGCGGCAGCGCGCCTTCGTCGATACGCTCCATCAGGATCTGCTTGCCGCGCTTCCAGGTGCTCATCAACAGGAACAGCACAGCGCCGGCCAGGACCGGGAAGGCCCCGCCCTGGATGATCTTCGGCACGTTGGCGGCAAAGAACAGCCCATCCACAAACAGGAAACCCAGCAGGATCGGCACCGCCAGCACCGGTGGCCACTTCCACAGCAGCAACATCACCGCCGAGACCAGGAGGGTGGTCATCAGCATGGTACCGGTCACCGCCACGCCGTAGGCCGCCGCCAGGGCGCCGGACGACCCGAAGCCGATCACCAGCAGCACCACGCCAACCATCAGCGCCCAGTTCACCGCACCGATGTAGATCTGCCCCTGCTCGTCGCTGGAGGTGTGCTGGATCTGCATGCGTGGAATGTAACCCAGCTGGATGGCCTGGCGGGTCAGGGAGAAGGCCCCCGAGATCACCGCCTGCGAGGCGATCACCGTGGCCATGGTGGCCAATCCGACCAGCGGCAGCAGTGCCCAGCCCGGCGCCAGCAGGTAGAAGGGGTTACGTGCCGCCTCCGGGTTCTGCAGCAGTATCGCGCCCTGGCCAAAGTAGTTGAGCACCAGCGCCGGCAGCACCAGGATGAACCAGGCGCGGGCGATCGGCTTGCGGCCAAAGTGGCCCATGTCGGCGTACAGCGCCTCGGCACCGGTCAGCGCCAGCACCACCGCGCCGAGGATAGCCACGCCCATGCCGGGGTGAACCACGAAGAAGTTCACCGCCCAGACCGGGTTGAATGCCTTGAGCACTTCCGGGCTCTGCGAGATGCCATGCACCCCCAGCGCGCCCAGCGCCACGAACCAGGTGACCATGATCGGGCCGAACAGCTTGCCGATCTTCTCGGTGCCGTGCTTCTGCACCAGGAACAGCGCCACCAGCACCACCAGCGAAATCGGCACCACCCAGTGATCGATGCCTTCGAAGGCCAGCCCCATGCCTTCGACTGCCGACAGCACCGACACCGCCGGGGTGATCATGCTGTCGCCATAGAACAGCGAAGCGCCGATCAACCCGCACACCACCATCAGCGTACGCAACCTCGGGTAGGCCGCCGTGGCCCGCCTCGCCAGTGCAGTCAGTGCCATGGTGCCACCCTCGCCCTGGTTGTCGGCGCGCAGGATGAACATCACGTATTTGAACGACACCACCCACAGCAGCGACCACAGGATCAGCGACAGGATCCCCAGCACGCCGTCATGGTTGACCGGTACTCCGTACCCGCCGCTGAAGACCTCCTTGAGGGTATACAACGGGCTGGTACCGATATCGCCATAAACCACCCCGACCGCCGCCACGAGCAGGCTCAGCGACCGCGTCGCGCCCTGCTTCCCCTCGTGCCCGCCCTCGGCGTGACTGCTTGCCTGAACCATCGACCACTCCCGCAGACGGCCTTGCAAGGCCAGTAGAATTCCCACCTGCGCCCGGAAGCTTGGTACCCCTGACGCAATGGCCCGAAGCATAGCGCAGCGTTCGTGGATTTTCTGCTGGTGCGCCTCTGGCGGGTCACCTGGCGGTTACAACTAAAGGTCCAGAGACTGCATGGGTATGCCCAACGCTGCAGCAATCTTTTCGCGAGTGGCCTTGCGTGGGCGCTCGGCAGCTTCCTGCTGGGCATACGCCGACTGCGAGACGCCCAGGCGCTGGGCAACTTCAGCCTGAGTCAGGTCCAGATGCCTGCGCCAGGCAGCAATGGCGGTCATACCGTCCTTCACCATATAGCCAACGACTTCATTGGGTACCAGGTCCGGTTGCGGATGGCTGGCGATATAATCGGCATACGGCAGCACGACGAAGGCAGGACGCCCGTCAGCATCATTGATGATCTGTACGTTAGTAGGTGTGTTCATCGCGCTTCTTGACCTCCTCGATGCTGACAATTTTGACGCTACCGTCCCAGTCGAAAAGTATCCGGTAGTTACCCACCCTGAGACGGTAACCGCAATGGTGATTGACCAGCGCCCTGATGTTTTGAACGTGCGGCATGTGCATCAATGCCTGAACAGCATCGTAGACCTTTGACTGATCAATCCTGTCGATTTTCCTGAGTTGCTTCACAGCTTTGCGTGACCAGTTGATCGTATTCATTTCCACGCCAGTCTTATAAGAAAACTATAAGAATCGAATAAGTTCAAGAAAAGGTTTCATCGGCGCAGACGAGGGTGACGGGCGGGGTCTATTGATTCAAGGGGAACCATTGCCAGGCTGTGTTTCGAGGTTTTGCCGAGCAAGCAACTTACGGTTGGCTGGCATAGCGCAGCGTTCGTCGCATTTCTGCTGGTCAAGCGACCCTGCGCTCGCTAGAATTGCGCACTTTTTGATCAGAGGCGCCAAAAGCGCCCGTCAAGATCGCCCCCGATTCCGGTCGGGCGACCTGCATTCAATACCGAGGTTAGTCATGTCCACCACGCCCGCCACCCCCAAGGTAGGTTTCGTAAGCCTGGGTTGCCCAAAAGCCCTGGTCGATTCCGAGCGCATCCTGACCCAGCTGCGCATGGAAGGCTATGAAGTCGTGCCCACCTACGAGGACGCCGACGTGGTGGTGGTCAACACCTGCGGCTTCATCGACAGCGCCAAGGCCGAGTCGCTGGAAGTAATCGGCGAAGCGATCAAGGAAAACGGCAAGGTCATCGTCACCGGCTGCATGGGTGTCGAGGAAGGCAGCATCCGTGACGTGCACCCGAGCGTGCTGTCGGTCACCGGCCCGCAGCAGTACGAGCAGGTGGTCAACGCCGTGCACGAAGTGGTGCCGCCACGCCAGGACCACAACCCGCTGATCGACCTGGTACCGCCGCAGGGCGTCAAGCTGACCCCGCGCCACTATGCCTACCTGAAGATTTCCGAAGGCTGCAACCACAGCTGCAGCTTCTGCATCATCCCGTCGATGCGCGGCAAGCTGGTCAGCCGCCCGGTCGGCGAAGTGCTGAGCGAGGCCGAGCGCCTGGTCAAGGCCGGGGTCAAGGAGATCCTGGTGATTTCCCAGGACACCAGCGCCTACGGCGTCGACGTCAAGTACAAGACCGACTTCTGGAACGGCCGCCCGGTCAAGACCCGCATGCTCGAGCTGTGCGAAGCCCTGAGCAGCCTGGGTGCCTGGGTACGCCTGCACTACGTGTACCCGTACCCGAACGTCGACGACGTGATCCCGCTGATGGCCGCCGGCAAGATCCTGCCGTACCTGGACATCCCGTTCCAGCACGCCAGCCCGAAAGTGCTCAAGGCCATGAAGCGCCCGGCCTTCGAAGACCGCACCCTGGCACGTATCAAGAACTGGCGCGAGCAGTGCCCGGAGCTGGTGATTCGCTCCACCTTCATCGTCGGCTTCCCGGCCGAGACCGAGGAAGACTTCCAGTACCTGCTGGACTGGCTGACCGAAGCCCAGCTGGACCGCGTGGGCTGCTTCCAGTACTCGCCGGTGGAAGGCGCCCCGGCCAACGACCTGGGCCTGGAAGAAGTGCCGGACGAAGTCAAGCAGGACCGCTGGGACCGCTTCATGGCCCACCAGCAGGCCATCAGCGCCGCCCGCCTGCAACTGCGCATCGGCAAGGAAATCGACGTGCTGATCGATGAAGTGGAAGAGCAAGGTTCGGTTGGCCGCAGCTTCTTCGATGCCCCGGAAATCGACGGCAGCGTGTTCATCGATGGCGACCACGGCTTCAAGCCGGGTGACAAGGTGCGTTGCCGCGTGGTGGATGCCGACGAATACGACATGTGGGCTGAACCCATCTAACACAGCTGCAAACTGAAAAGCCCCTGCCCCGCCATTCCCCACAAGGAACTGCCGGGCCAGGGGCTTTTTCGTCAGAACGCGTGAAAAAGCATCAGGCCTCCCTCTGCATCCGGGCTGGCATCCGAGAAGCCTTTGACTGCATAGAGTTGCACTTTCCACTGCTGGTTGAGCTTGTGTGTCAGGAACAGGGTAAGCTCCTTGATCTGCGCGCCCGTCGAGACGACCTTCTGCCGCCAGTCGTAGGAAGCGCCCGCGGAAGTGCCTGCAGCCACGGGCATGGCGAAGCCGAGACTGGCAAATATCGGGTCGTCGAAATCGCTGTCGGGCGGGTCGCCGAACTTCTTCCAGCCCAGGGTCGCGAAGCCGGTCACCGGGCCAAAGGCCTTGGCGATGTCGACCTGGCCGGTGTAGTCGTATTCACCGGTGCCCAGGCACTGGTCTTCATCGGCAGTGGGGAATTTGACCTTGCCGATCAGGTCCAGCATCAAGCCGCCGTCACTGCCATCGAGCAGGGCATAACCGGCGCTGGCAACCGTGTCCCCCAGCCCGCTTTCCACATCCCGGCAGCCACCGGGCAAGGGGTCACCATTCGGGCCCACTTCAGGGTTGGTGATGCGCAGCCAAGGCACGGTGACCTTATAGGTCATTGGGCCGGTTTCATACTTGCCGACCACGGGGACGTACCAGATTTCCGAGGTTGTACCCGTGCCATAGTCGCCACTTGAATAGTCCATGCCTATGGCGGCGCTGAAGGTATCGCCCAGCACCGACGCGCTGGCGCATGACAGCAAGCAGGCGAAAAGAGGGAGCGTGGGTCTCATCTGCACCTCGGTATCCCGGACGGGAGGGGTGATAGCACTTACCCAGCCTAGTTGCCTAATGCCCGGATCGCTCTGGATGCTCCACTTTTTCGACTTTCTCTACTGTCTCGGGCCTTTCGACCTTTTCGACCCTCTCTACTTTCTCGACCTTCTCTACTTTTTCTACCTTCTCGACTTTCTCAGGTTTTTCGATCTTCTCGACCTTTTCGGGCTTCTCGGCTTTCTCGATCTTCTCGACTTTTTCTACTTTCTCTACCTTTTCAACCTTCTCTGCTTTTTCGATCTTTTCCACCTTTTCAAGCTCGACCTTCTCTACCCGGTCAGAGCTGCCACTATTGCTGCTCTCAGGTTGCTCCACGGTGTCGACATGTTCCGACCTTCCGGACTTGTCCACGCTTTCAGTACTGTCCCGACCACTGGAATCGTCAACACTGTCGTGCCCGCTGTGGTCATCACTGCTTTCAATGCGATCACTGGTCGCATCGCGTCCGCCATGCCCGCTATTGCTGGAAGCTTCAGCGTCACGGGTGCCGTGCTCGCTGCCACGCCCCGAATGTCCTCTGTCCGGGTTGTCGGCACGGTCGTCATCGAACTCCACGCGGGTTGCCCGCAGCTCGTGCCTGCCATTGAACACCCCGCTCACCCGCACACGTTGATCGAGCGCCAATGCCGCGGGCTGCTTGCCGACGATCACGGTGCCCTGCCCCAGCGTCACCTTGATGCCTGCCACCACCAGTTGTTGAGCGTGGCTGCGCTGCACCAGCCCCTCGATCACCGCCGTCTGCACACGGCCAGCAAAAGGCAGGCTCGGGTCTGGGCGGGTTTGCGCCACTTCCAGCTGCCGTCCGGTCCACTGCCCACGTACCAGCACTTCCCGCGCAGGTGCCACACGGGTTCCCAGCTTCAGCCCCTGGAGGCTGCCGGCACGGTCAACCGCACCGATGGCACTGGCTTCCCTGAGCCCCGGCGCCCGTTCGATACGGCTGGCTACCACTTCGCCCCTGGCATCGCGCAGGCCACTGACCCTGACCGGCTCGCCCGGGCGCAGCCCTTCAGCCACCCGCGCCCCTGCAGCAAGCCGCACAGGTTGGCCCATGACCCGCAGGGGGGCCGAAGCATTGGGCAGTGCCGTCAGCGGCCCTTCGTAAACGTTGAGGATCGAGATGCGCCCTGCTTGCAGGCCGCGTTTGCCGGCAAATGCCTCCACCGCGACAACCTGGCCGATTGCCAGGTGAGCGCTACTGGCAGGCGCACCGTTTTCACTCACCGGCACGTCCTTGCCAAAGTGCACTTCCAGGCCATTGACGCAGATCGAGGCAAACCCGGTGATGGTGCCGACGATGCCCGTGCCACCGGTACCGCCCGGGCGCAGGATAGGTGCGCCGGTACCGCCTACCCCGCCGTGATCGATGAAGGTGCCGTCCACACCGTCGGCCACCGCACCGGTCCCGCCCGTACCGCCGGGACGCTGCGGCAGCGGTGCACCGGTGCCACCCACTCCGCCGTTTTCGCTGCGTACACCGGTACCACCGACCCCACCCGTCCTGGCCCCGGTACCACCAATACCGCCCGGAACCTGCAAGCCCGCCGCCCCCGCCATACCCACTTCGTCACGGCTGACACATACCGGTGCTGCGGCCACCTCGGCAGGCGCCACCAGGTTCAGCCCGAAACCCAGGACCAGTGTGACGACACTGAGGCAGCGCGCGAGGGAAGTCATGGGTCTGGTGTCTTCGACAAATCGGGGTCGGCAGTTTCAGTGTAGAAATAAAGCCCTACCGTGATGCGCTGACGTTGCTCGGCGCTGGGCACATCGGCATCTTCCAGGTCTGATGCGAGCCGACTGAAGGCAAGCAGCATCTGCATGCCGTCCTTGTCCACCGCCGCACGCAGATGGTCGACGCTGGCCGGGCTCAAGGCGTCGTAGTGCACACTGCGTTCAAAGAACGGCTGGCCGTCCCCACTCAGGTTGTGCACTGCTGCGCAGGCATGGTCATGCAGGTTGTGGCCAAAGTACGCGGCCTTTTCGTCGAAGCCCTTCTGCGGCACGAATGCCTGGGCCTCCAGGTGAACACAGTCCTGGTCGTCGAGCCGGACGATACCCAGGCGCAACCACTCATCCAGCACCACCCGCCCGCGGATGTCGGTGCTGATCTTCGCCACCAGCGCATCGAAGGAACAATCGCCGCCAACGCTCGCCAGGCGCGGCAACGGCAGCGCCTGGCCAGGCGCCGAGCAGAACGGCTTGCCAGTGGTCCACATATTGACCAACTGTGCACCTAACGTGATGTTTCCCGGCAGCGCGGCGAGCGATACGCCCCCCTCGCTGCGCAAACGCCGGACATCCTTGCGATGCACGCCCGTGAGCAAGCTGATGCGGCTGTCGGTCGGCGCTGTACCGTCCAGGCGAAACTCGCGATGGGCCACGTCGACGAACACTTCCTTGAGCAGGTCGGCGAACATCGTGTAGGTGACCCCTTTGCGCAGCATCAGGCGCACCAGAGGACGCATGACACGCCGCAGTGCGCTTAACATCGAAGGGGGGATGGTAGGCGATTGCATTGAGCGCATTCCTTGACAGATGAACCCAGTATACGACGCGGGAAAAGATCCCACACCAACTGTGACCATATCCCTGACGAGATGAGGGATAGTCGTCGGCGCTCATTGCATTCGCGTTGAGTGGGGCTGCCGTGTATCCGTACCTGGCCTCATGCAGGCCCGCCCCGTGGGCGCTGCATGAGACCGTTCAGAGCCAGTCAGCTCCTGCTGTTGTCATCACCCGGTTCGCCTGCGGCATGCTCACCGCGGTCATCACCCGGTTCGCCACCCAGATGGTCGCCACGATCATCACCAGGTTCACCACCAGCGTGATTGCCGTGGTCATCGCCAGGCTCACCGCCAACATGATTGCCATGATCGTCCCCGGGCTCACCGCCAACGTGATTGCCATGATCGTCACCGGGCTCACCGCCAAGGTGATTGCCGTGATCGTCCCCAGGCTCACCGCCAACGTGATTGCCATGATCATCACCCGCTTCAGCGTGGTTGCCGCTGCGCCCAGAGTTCGAGGAGCCGTCATGGCCGCGCCCACTGTTGCCGGCATGGCCATCTCCATCCCCGCCAGCGCCGTGGCCGCCGCCTTCACCGCCATGGCCGCCACCGCCGCCACCACCGCCGCCACCGCCATGGCCACCACCGCTACCGCCGTGACCACCACCGCCACCACCATGGCCGCCACCGCCACCACCGTGACCACCGCCGCCACCACCGTGGCCGCCACCGCCGCCACCGTGACCACCTCCACCACCACCGTGGCCACCGCCGCCCCCACCTCCGTGACCACCACCGCCACCACCATCCTTGGCGTAGGCGCTGGAGCCATTGGATATCGAGTCCGGGATCAGAACGATGGAAGTCGACAGCACGCCAGCAACGGCAACCGCCAATAGCGCCTTTTTGAACAGCACATGTATTTGCATATTTCGTCTCCAGGTCGTCGCCATGAGAAACGCCAAATCAAGCCGGGAATCCTGTGTTCGGTTCTTGCTTTTCATTGTGTGGGAATTTTTCCCACGGGAAAGTAATAGACCGCCAAACCCCGAGGTTCAAGCAGCGCACGGAGAAGCCGACCGGTGGTTGGCCTGCTATGTTTGCCTTATCGTCATGGAGGAACACCGGCATGCATTCGGTACTGACGCTGCAAACCCCGCGCTTGAGTGACTACGGCGAACTGGTACAGGTGTGGGAGGACTCGGTACGGGCCACCCACGACTTCCTGCCGGATTGCTACATCGTCTTGCTGCGCGACCAGGTGCTGCGTCGCTACCTCGATGCAGTGATGCTGATCTGCTGCAAGGACCGCCAGCGCATCTGCGGCTTCGCCGGGGTCGCCAACGGGCGCGTGGACATGCTGTTCGTCGCACCGGAGTACCGTGGCAAAGGGGTTGGCAAGCGCCTGCTGCACTATGCGATCGACGAACTGAATGCCGAGCGCCTGGACGTCAACGAACAGAACCCGCAAGCCTTGGGCTTCTACCTGCACGAGGGCTTCGAGGTGATCGGCCGTTCGGAAACCGACGGCCTGGGGCAACCCTACCCGCTGCTGCACATGCGCCTGCGCAAAACGGCGTAAATGACACAGATTCCCAGCCCCTCTGCCGCGCAGGCAGGTACAATGCAGGTCTTTCCCTGCCTTTGCGAATTGCCGTCATGTCCGAACCCGTCCGCCTGTCCAAACGCCTTATCGAGCAGCTTGGCTGCTCCCGCCGCGAGGCCGAGCTGTATATCGAGGGCGGCTGGGTCACGGTCGATGGCGTGGTAGTCGAGCAACCGCAGTTCAAGGTCGAACAGCAGCGCGTCGAACTGCTGCCGGGTGCACGTGCCGAAACGCTGGAACCGGTAACCCTGCTGCTGAACCAGCCGGCCAGCGTGGACAGCGAAACCGCCCGCGCCAGCATGAACATGAGCAACCTCAGCGAAGCCCACCGCGAAGGCGTGCGCGCACTGCACGGGCATTTTGCCCGGCAGGCCTGCGTGGCGCCGCTGGAGCGCGGTGCCAGCGGCCTGCAGGTATTCACCCAGGACTGGCGGGTAACCCGCAAGATCGACGCCGACCTGCGCCGCCTGGAACAGGAATTCATCGTTGAAGTGCGCGGCGAGACCACGCCCCAGGCGCTGGAACGCCTGGCGCGTGGTGCCACCCGCAATGACCGCGAGCTGCCTAAAGCCAAGGCCAGCTGGCAGAACGAAACCCACCTGCGCATGGCCCTGAAAAACCCGCAGCCAGGGCAGATCGCCGAGCTGTGCGCCTACCTGCGCCTGGAGCTGGTAGGCATGCGCCGCATTCGCCTGGGTGGCGTGTCGATGGGCAAGCTGCCCCTGGGCCAGTGGCGCTACCTGGCCACTACCGAACGTTTCTAAGCAATACGCCGCGCCACAGGTGCGGCACCTGAACAGGATTCTGCAACAATGAACCACAACGACGTCCTGCGCAGCCTGCGCTACATGCTCAAGGTGAATGACGCCAAGATGGCCGAAATCATCGGGCTATCCGGCCTCGACGTGCATCCCCTGGTGCTGGCCACCTACCTGAAGAAGGAAGACGAGGAAGGCTTCGTGCGGTGCCCGGAACGGGTCATGGCGCACTTTCTCGACGGCCTGGTGATCCACCGCCGCGGCAAGGATGACAGCCGCCCGCCGCAGCCGATCGAGCTGCCGGTAACCAACAACCTCATCCTCAAGAAGCTGCGGGTGGCCTTCGAGCTCAAGGAAGATGACCTGCATGCGATCCTCAAGTCGGTCAACTTCCCGGTCAGCAAACCCGAGCTCAGCGCGCTGTTCCGCAAGGCCGGCCATGACAACTACCGCCCTTGCGGCGACCAGCTGCTGCGCAACTTCCTCAAGGGCCTGACCCTGCGCGTGCGCGGCTGATTGGCCATGCAGCATACGGTTACCCCGGTCGGCATCATCCGCTCCTGTTTCAAGGAGAAGTTCGCCATCCCGCGCCAGCCGCAACTGGCGCCCGCCGCACGCGGCGTGCTCGAGCTGCTGCCGCCGTTCGACCAGGGCGATGCGGTCGAGGGGCTGGAGCAGGTCAGCCATGTCTGGCTGCTGTTCCTGTTCCACCAGGCACTGGAAGACAAACCCCGCCTGAAAGTGCGGCCACCGCGCCTGGGCGGCAACAAGAGCATGGGTGTGTTCGCTACCCGCGCCACTCACCGGCCCAATGGCATCGGCCAGTCGGTGGTACGCCTGGAAGGCGTGGAGCCAGGGCGCCTGCTGTTGTCTGGCATCGACCTGCTCGACGGTACGCCGGTGCTGGACATCAAGCCGTATGTGCCGTACGCCGATAGCATCGCTGGCGCCAGCAACCAGATGGCCAGCCAAGCGCCTGCCGCGATCGCCGTGCAGTGGGGCGACAACGCCCTTCCCCAGGCCCGCGAACATGCACTGCGCCTGGGCGAACCGCTGGTGGAGCTGATCGAGCAGTGCCTGGCGCAGGACCCACGGCCGGCCTACCAGGTGCCGCCGGCCGAGCGGGTGTATGGGGTGAAGTTCTGGGATGTCCAGGTGCGCTGGCACTACCCGCAACCGGACGTGATCCGGGTGCTGGAGGTGGTGCTGGCCTGACCTCTGGACTGTACGCGGTCTTCGCGCCTGTACGCGGTCCCTTGTAGGAGCGGCCTTGTGTCGCGAAAGGGGCGCGTAGCGGCCCCAGGATCTCGGCCATCCTGCAAGGTTGCCGGGGCTGCTACGCAGCCCTTTCGCGACACAAGGCCGCTCCTACAGAGGACCGCGCACAGGTATGAAGGCACATGAAAAAGGCGACCCTGAGGTCGCCTTTTTCTTTTCACCATCCCGCGATCAGCGAGCCGGGCCTTCAGCCACGCCCAGGTCGTCGGTCGGACGGGTATCGACCAGCGGCGCACCACCGGAGGCCAGCTCCGCTGCCAGCTTGTCGTTGTCCATTTCCTTCACCCACTTGGCCACGACCACGGTGGCAACGGCGTTGCCAACCAGGTTGGTCAGGGCGCGGGCTTCGGACATGAAGCGGTCGATGCCGAGGATCAGCGCCAGGCCGGCAACCGGCAGGTGGCCAACGGCCGACAGGGTGGCGGCCAGTACGATGAAGCCCGAACCGGTAACACCGGCAGCACCCTTGGATGCCACCAGCAGCACCAGCAGCAAGGTGATCTGGTGAGTGATGTCCATGGTGGTGTCGGTGGCCTGGGCGATGAACACCGCAGCCATGGTCAGGTAGATCGAGGTGCCATCGAGGTTGAACGAGTAACCGGTCGGGATGACCAGGCCAACCACCGACTTCTTCGCACCCAGGCGCTCCATCTTGGCCAGCATGCGTGGCAGGGCCGACTCCGAGGAGGAAGTACCCAGCACGATCAGCAGTTCTTCACGGATGTAGCGGATCAGCTTGAGGACACTGAAGCCGTGGGCGCGGCAGATACCGCCCAGCACCACCAGCACGAACAGCAGGCAGGTGATGTAGAAGCAGGCCATCAGGTAGCCCAGTTGCACCAGCGAGCCAACGCCGTACTGGCCGATGGTGAAGGCCATTGCACCGAAGGCACCGACCGGGGCCAGTTTCATGATCATGTTGATGATGTTGAACATGACATGGGCGAAGCGGTCGATCATGTCCAGCACCGGCTTGCCGTAGCTGCCCAGGCGGTGCAGGGCGAAGCCGAACAGCACGGAGAACATCAGCACTTGCAGGATGTCGCCGTTGGCGAAGGCGCCGACCACGGTGTTGGGGATGACGTTGAGCAGGAAGCCGACAGTGGTCTGCTGCGCGCCGGCGGCGGCGTAGGCAGCCACGCTGCTGGCGTTCAGGGTGCTGACGTCGATGTGCATGCCAGCGCCCGGCTTGACCACGTTGACGACGACGAGGCCGATGATCAGGGCGATGGTGGAGACGATTTCAAAGTACAGCAGCGCGTAGCCGCCGGTCTTGCCGACCGACTTCATGCTCTGCATGCCGGCGATGCCGCTGACCACGGTACAGAAGATGATCGGGGCGATGACCATCTTGATCAGTTTGACGAAGCCGTCACCCAAGGGTTTGAGGGCGACGCCGGTCTCTGGGTAGTAGTGGCCGAGCAGGATGCCGATGGTGATGGCGACCAACACCTGGACATACAGGGATTTGTACAGCGGCTGACGTGTCGTCATGGCTAATTTTCCTCAAGTGTGCCGGTTCGCCCTTCCCAGGGCGATGGGGCACCTGAATCGCTAACCCTCCTGCACCTGGAGGGATTTGTCGTTGTGTTCGAGCTGCCTGGGCAGGCCTCTGCGAGGATCAATAGCAAGGGTGGTGCCAAAATGCCCAGCAAGGGTGCAAAGGCTGTATTTGCGAGGGATAAACGCCCAACGACGGGGCGGTTTGCCTGAGAAAGGCTGGCGGATTTCCGCCCGGTGGCGGGATTTGTACAGGGGCATTGGCGGGAATCCGCCCATTGTGGCTTGCCTGTGCCGGCCTCTTCGCGGGTAAACCCGCTCCCACAGGTACTGCACAGGGCTCGAGTGCAGTGCGCCCCCTGTGGGAGCGGGTTTACCCGCGAAGAGGCCGGCCACCCCAGTAAATCACTCGAGGTTGAAGGTAACCCTGAACGCAGCGCCCCCCAGAGGAGAATCCCCCAGGCTCAGCTCGGCGTCATAGCTGTCGACGATATCCTTGACCACCGCCAGCCCGATCCCCTGCCCCGGGTGCTGGCTGTCCAGCCGCTCCCCACGCTCCAGAATCCGCTCGCGCTGGTCCGCCGGCACCCCCGGCCCGTCGTCCTCGATGCACAAGGTCAACTGCCCAGGCGCCTGCTCCAGGCTTACGCGCACCTGGCCCAGGCTCAGGCGGTAGGCGTTCTCCAGCAGGTTGCCCAGCAGCTCCAGCAACGCGCCCTGCTCCATCGGCACCTGCGCCGCATCGGGCAGTTGCAGCGTCACATCCACCCGCTTGTCCCGGTACACCTTGGCCAAGGTGCTGCACAGACTTTCGAGCAACGGCCGCAGCAACACGCTGTGGCGTACCAGACCGCTCTTGCGCAGGCTGGCGCGTTGCAGCTGGTAGTCGATCTGCTGGCTCATGCGCTCGATCTGGCTCTGCAGCACGCGCGCCTGCTCGCGCTCGCCGCTACGCTGCTGCAGGCTTTCGCCCACCCCCTGCAACACCGCCAGCGGCGTCTTCAGGCTGTGCGCCAGGTCATCGAGTGAATCACGGTAGCGCTGACGCTGCTCGCGCTCGCTGCGCAACAGGCGGTTCAGCGAGCCTGTCAGGCGCAGCAGCTCCCGTGGGTGTTCGCCACTCAGGCCATCCCGCACGCCCGACTCCACGTCGTCCAGCTCGCGGCTGAGCCGGCGCAACGAACGCAGGCCCCAGGTCAGGCCGGCCCACAGCAGCACCAGCAGCGCCAGCAAGGCCGCGCCAAAGCCCAGGTAGAGCTTTTCGCGCAGGCCATCGAGGGTGTGCTGGTATTCGCGCACCGGTTGCAGGGCAACGATGCTGTAGGCGGCGCTCTGGCCACCCAGCAGCTTGATCTCGACGTCATAGACGAAGAACTCTTCGCCATCGGCCTGGTGAATGCGGGCGAATTCGTTGCCGCGGCCGTCGTAGCGCGGGCGGTAGTTGACGTTCTGCGCGGCGGTTGCCCGCGACTGCCAGACCAGCTTGCCGTCGCGGTCGAAGATATAGCCGAGCAGGCCGGTATACGGCAGGTTGTAACGCTCGTCCGGCAGCAGCGTCGGCATCTGCAGTTGGCCGTGCTCAATGCGCGCAGCGGAAATCAGCGTGGTCACATCCGAGGCCAGGCGTTGTTCGATCGACTCCTGCAGGGCCAGGCTGAAGGCCTTCTGCAAGGCCGGCAGCAGCGCCAGCATGAACAGCAGCGCCAGCACCGCGGCCGCCAGCATCAGGCGCACCCGCAGCGAACGGATCATCGGCAGCGCTCGGTGAACAGGTAGCCCAGGCCGCGCACGGTGTCGATCGGTTTGAAGCCGTGCTCGCCCTCGAGCTTGCGCCGCAGGCGGCCGACCAGCACTTCGATGACATTGGGGTCGCGTTCCTCGTCACCGGGGTACAGCTGCTCCATCAGGCGGTCCTTGGCCACCACCTGCTGGTGATGGCGCATGAGGTATTCGAGGATGCGGTATTCGTAGGCGGTCAGGGCCAGGGGCTGCTCGTCCAGCGTCGCCTGCTTGCGGTTGAGGTCGAGCACCAGCGGGCCGGCGGCAATGGTCGATTGGGTAAAGCCGCTGGAACGGCGCAGCAGGGCGTTCAGGCGTGCCTCGAGCTCTTCGAACTGGAACGGCTTGACCAGGTAGTCGTCGGCACCGGCGGCCAGGCCCTCGACCTTGTCCTGCCAGTTGCCGCGGGCGGTGAGGATGAGAATGGGGAAGGTCTTGTCCTGGCTGCGCAGGCGCGTGATCAGCTCCAGCCCGCTGATGCCGGGCAGGCCCAAGTCGATGATGGCCAGGTCGAAATGGTATTGCCCGGCCTGGTACAGCGCCTCCTCGGCATCGGCGACCGCCTCGACCACATGGCCGCTCTCGCCCAGGCGGGTGTAGAGGTGATGACGAAGCAGGGCTTCGTCCTCGACCACCAGCAGTTTCATGTGCAGCTCCTTGATATGTATTGCCTGTACCGGCCCTTTCGCGGGTAAACCCGCTCCCACAGGTACTGCACAGGTTTGAAGAACTGCGCGATCCCTGTGGGAGCGGGTTTACCCGCGAAGAGGCCGGTACAGGATAACCCGGCTCGCCCGTCAGAACTTGTAGCTTGCAGCCAGGTAGGTCTGCGCGCTGCTGGTCAGGCGCAGGGTGCCGTCCTTCGGCCCGCCGTGCGCACCCACTTCGGTGGCGGCGTTGGTACGCAGGTAACGGTAGCCCAGTTCAACCGAAGCCTTGTCGGTGATGTCCTGGATCACGCCGGCCTGCAGGCCATACGCGTAACCGTAGTCGGTATCCCGGCTGGCACCCGGCGAGTCCTGGGTCAGCTTGGTCACGCCCAGGCTGCCGCCGCCGAACAGCTTGGTGGTATCACCCACCGGCAGGAACAGGTCGTAGCTGCCCAGCAGGTTTTCCTGGCGCAGCTTCAGGCCGCTGTGGTCGCCCGAGACATTGTCGTAAGTCATGTAGTAGCGGCCCTGGTCATTGATCTTGCCCACGCGCACACCCCAGGTGTCGTCCTTGCCGATGATGCCGTCGGCGTTGAGGTGGTCGGTGTTGCGCTGCAGCAGGCCGGACTTGCGAACCTTGTCGCTGGTCTGGCCGTAGGTCAGGCTGGCGAAGTTGTCGTCAGCGGCCTGGGCAGTGGTGATGCCAGCGGCGCAGACGGCCATGGCGGCAAGCAGGGTGTTGAAGGTTTTCATGGCTGGATACTCCAGTTGAGTGCGCTGTTTCGGTCTGGAAGCTAGAGTAAGCAGGGCACCCTGAACCGCGACTGAACCCTGGCTGAACCTCGGCTGAACGAACCGTTTGCAGAACAAGGAGTAGTGACCATGCGCGCCCTGCTGGCCTTGACCCTGATGTGCAGCGCCGCCCTCGCCCAAGCGGCGGTACAAACCCGCGAAATCCCCTACCAGGACGCCGACGGCAACCGCCTGGTCGGCTACTACGCCTATGATGACGCCATCGAAGGCAAGCGCCCCGGCATTGTCGTGGTGCATGAGTGGTGGGGGCTGAACGACTACGTCAAGCGCCGCGCCCGCGAGCTTGCGGCGCTGGGCTACAACGCGCTGGCCATCGACATGTATGGCGACGGCAAGCAAACCGAACACCCTGCCGACGCCAAGGCATTCATGACAGCGGCGACGAAAGACCCCGAGGCCGCGGAGCGGCGCTTCGATGCCGGCCTGGAGCTGCTCAAGCTGCAGCCCAATACCAACAAGCACCAGTTGGGGGCAGTGGGTTACTGCTTTGGCGGCAAGGTGGCGCTGGATGCCGCGCGGCGAGGGGAAAAGCTCGATGGCGTGGTGAGCTTCCACGCCCCGCTGGGCACGCAGACACCGGCCAGGCCGGGCGTGGTGCGGGCCGATATCCTGGTGGAGCATGGTGCGGCGGACTCCCTGGTGACCGAGCAGCAGGTGGAAGCGTTCAAGGCGGAAATGGATGCAGCCAAGGTCAACTACCAGTTCGTCAGTATTCCCGGTGCCAAGCACGGGTTCAGCAACCCGGATTCGGACCGCATGGGGCACGGTGAACATGGCGGGCCGGATATTGCCTACAACAAGGCGGCGGATGAGAGCTCCTGGGCGGATATGCAGGCGTTCTTCAAGAAGGTGTTCAAGTAAGGATTGCCGGGGCCGCTTTGCGGCCCGTCGCGACACAAGGCCGCTCCTACAGGTACCGCGTCGCTTTGTGTAGGAGCGGCCTTGTGTCGCGATGGGCTGCAAAGCAGCCCCAGCTATTCCACCTCCCACACCACCGCTGCGGCTGGCACAATACCCCCCATGAACACACTCCCCGCCTGCTGCGCCCCGCTCCAGCACCACTGGCCCCTGCCCCGCCCACTACCCGGCGCGGTGCTGGTCAGTTGCTACTTCGACCCCGCCCGCCTGGCACCCGACGACTTCCAGCGCGCCGGCGTCGTGCCAAGCGCCAGCCTGCAGCGCTCGGTGGCCAAGCGTCAGGCCGAGTACCTGGCCGGCCGGGTATGTGCCCGCGCCGCGCTGCAGCGCCTGGACGGCCGTGACTACGTGCCCGGTACCCACGAGGACCGTTCGCCCATCTGGCCCGCCGACATCCACGGCTCGATCACCCACGGCAAAGGCTGGGCTGCCGCCGTGGTTGCTGCCGAGGGCAGTTGCCAGGGCCTGGGCCTGGATCAGGAAGCACTGCTGGATGACCAGCGTGCCGAGCGGCTGATGGGTGAAATCCTCACCCCGCCCGAACTCGAGCGGCTGGACCGCCGCCAGCTCGGCCTTGCCGTCACCCTGACCTTCTCGCTGAAGGAAAGCCTGTTCAAGACGCTCTACCCGCTGACCCGCCAGCGCTTCTACTTCGAGCACGCCGAAGTGCTGGACTGGTCCGCCGAAGGCCTGGCCCGCCTGCGCCTGCTCACCGACCTGTCGCCGCAGTGGCGGCATGGCGCCGAACTGCAGGGCCAGTTCTGCCTGCAGGACGGCCACCTGCTCAGCCTGGTCAGCGTCTGACCGTCACAACGGTGCCTGCTGCCGTGGCCAGTTCAGGCTGAAGCAGGCACCGCCCAGCGCGGCGCTGCGCCCCACCGTGGCCCGCCCCGCGTGCCAGTAGATGATCCGCCGCACGATAGACAGGCCCAGGCCATGCCCGCCCGAGGCGCGGGTACGGCTGTCGTCGAGGCGGGTGAACGGTGTGAAGATACGGTCCCAGACGCCCTCGGGGATGCCCGGGCCGTCATCCTCCACGTCGATGCGGCAGCGTTGCTGCCCCAACTGGTAGCTCAGGCGCACCTCGGCCTCGGCATGGCGCATGGCGTTGCCCACCAGGTTCTGCAGGGCCCGGTGCAGGTAGCGCGGTTCGGCCTCGACCCAGGCGCCTTCGCCATCGGCGCCCTGGCACTCACCGCGCACCACCCGTACCTCGGCACGCAGCGGCGCAAGCTCTTCGATCACCCGGTCGAGCAAGGCGTCCAGGTCTACCCGCTCGAACTTCAGCGCCGGTGCGCCCTGCTCCAGGCGGGCGTAGGTGAGCATCTCGTCGACCAACTTGTCGAGGTCCTGGATATCGCCGTCCATGCCCGCCAGGTGCTTGGCGCGGGCCTGCTCGGTGGTGGCACTTTCGATCATCTCCAGGCCAAAGCGCAGGCGTGCCACCGGCGTGCGCAACTCGTGGGAAACCGCCCGCACCAGCTCGCGCTGCATGGTCAGCGAGCGCTGCAGGTGCTCGGCCATGCCGTTGAAGGCCGCGGCCAGGCGCCCCACCGAGTCGGCATCGCCGGCCGGCACACGGGTGTCCAGGCTGCCCTGGGCGATGCGCGTGGCGGCAATCTCCAGCCCCGACACACGCCGCTCCAGTTGGCGCACAAGCAGGTAGACCACCAGGCCGATCAGGCACAGGCCAAGAAAGGTGATCAGGACCAGCAACTGCGGCGGATACGGGTTGAGCTGGTACAGCGGGCCGATTTCCAGCACCCAGGGCGAACCCGCCAGCCCGGCGAACACGCGGATCGAGTCACCATCCTTGCCCAGGGCCATGACCGTGTCGCCCTCCTCGACCCGGCGCCGCTGGTCATCGTCCAGGCTCACCCGCTCGATGCGCTGCAGGGCCACGCCAAAGCCGAAGCCCTTTTCTTTCTTGATCTGTGCCAGGCGCTGCTGCTGTTCGGTCACCGGGTAGCGCACCAGTTCGTCAGCCAACAGATAGAGGGTGGCCCGCGCCAGTTGCTCGCTGATCTGTTTGATCTGCGCTACCAGCATCAGGTCTTCCTGGCCGACCTTGCGCAGCACCTGGGCCGCATGCGGGCCGGTCTTCTCGACCACCACCAGGCCGCGGTACAGGCGCGCCCGCTGGCCGCCATCGAGTGTGCGCGCGGTCATCGGTTGCAGCGCCAGCGGCACGCCGAGCAGGCGCTCCCAGATCAGCAGCGAGCGCTTGCGTTCGGTGTCGTTCTGCAGCGCCAGGTTGTCGGCCATCAGGCTGAAGGTACCCTGGGCCAGGCCCTCGCGGTGCTGGGCGGCACGGACTTCGTTGACCAGGTGCAGGCTGAGCACCCCGAGCAGGGCCACCAGCACCAGCACGGCCAGCATGCCGCCATAGATGCGCAGGAAGATCGAGTTGTTCATGGGGCCTCGCCGACGAACAGGTAGCCCTTGCTGCGCAGGGTCTTGATCAGCCTTGGCTGGAGCGGGTCGTCGCCGATCTTGGGGCGGATTTTGGAGATGCGTATGTCGATGGAGCGGTCCTGGCCGTCGTAGCCGACGCCACGTAGCGCGGTGAAGATCTGCTCGCGCGTCAGCACCCGCCCGGCGTTGCTGGCCAACAGCCAGAGCAGGTCGAATTCGGCGCCGGTCAGCTCGATCAGCTGTTCCCCCAGACGCGCCTCGCGCAGGCGATTGTCGATGCGCAGCGCGCCGAAGGCCAGGTCCTGGCGCTTGCTGTCCGGTGCTTCGCTGCGGCGCAGCAGGGCCTGAATGCGTGCTAGCAGCAGGCGTGGGCGTACGGGTTTGCAGACGTAGTCGTCGGCCCCCAGGTCCAGGCCCTGGACCTGGTCGAGTTCATCGCTGCGGGCGGTCAGCATGAGGATCGGGCCAGGGTACTGGCTGCGCACCCGGCGGCAGATGCTCAGGCCGTCCTCGCCGGGCAGCATCAGGTCGAGAATGACCAGGTCGGGCTGGCTGTCGACGATGCGCCGCGCGGCGCGCGCGCCATCGCCCTCGACGCTGACTTCGTAGCCGTTGGCCTGCAGGTACTCGGCGGTGAGCTCGGCCAGGCGCTGGTCGTCTTCGACGATGAGGATGCGGGGTGCGGGGTGGTCCATGGCTTGTGCCTTTGTTTGTTGTTTTTCTATGGCCTGTGCCGGCCTATTCGCGGGTGAACCCGCTCCCACAAGGACCGCACCGCTTTCGAACCCTGTGCAATACCTGTGGGAGCGGGTTCACCCGCGAAAGGGCCAGCACAGGCAACATAACCCTTTAACCAAAAAGCAACATCCCCTCGGAATACTACGGCTGCCATCCGGTACTGCCAACCTGCCAGCAGCCCCTCGACTGAACCGTTTTTTGTGATAGGGTTCGCGCCCGAAAAATTCTGCCCCGGGGCAGCAAGGCGCAGAAAAATACTGCAAACCACTTGGCACAAGGCCTACAGCGAATACCCACCATTCACTCACAAAGTACGCACAAGTTATCCACAGGCGCTCGCCTTGCAAAGCCCCCGATACCGCATTATCTTGTATCCCGATCGCAGCGAACCACTAGATATAGGGGTTCGTGCAAAATCACACACAAAAGTCAACCCGCAAAATCAAGCGATTTTTTCGGGTGAACTTCAAGTGATTCCAGCAGCCAAACCGCTCCTGCGGAGGCGACCGAGGCAAGCCCTTCCAGGGCCTTGTTCGGGTATGGGTGTTACAGGCCAGGCCTGGCATCCATCAGCAACAGTTTTTGGGCCCGGCCCAGAACCTTTGACTTCGGCCAGGGAGCGGCGAGCCAATTGCCCTTATTCCTGAGTCTGTCCCGAAGTTGGTACGCCCGCGCGGGCGGATGCGCATGCATTGCCCATCCCCGCCGGGCCATCGAGCAAGTGGACGGAACGGTGGGCGCCCAAAAGGCGCCTGAACAATATAGAAACTGTGGAGACACCCACCCATGCAAACCGACACAACTCGCGAGAACCCGCAGGCCAAGGTGCCGCAGGCCGCCGATTCCAACCAGGATCTGGCCGCCACCGCTCCCGGCCAACTGCGTGTGATCAAGCGTAACGGCACTGTCGTCCCCTACACCGACGACAAGATCACCGTGGCCATCACCAAGGCGTTCCTCGCAGTTGAAGGCGGCACCGCCGCCGCTTCGTCGCGCATCCACGACACCGTCGCGCGCCTGACCGAGCAGGTCACCGCCACGTTCAAGCGTCGCATGCCATCGGGTGGCACCATCCACATCGAAGAAATCCAGGACCAGGTCGAACTGGCCCTGATGCGCGCCGGCGAGCAGAAAGTCGCCCGTGACTACGTGATCTACCGCGAGCAGCGCGCCAAGGAGCGTGCCACCCGCGTCAACACCGAGTCCGTGGTCGAGCCGCACCCAAGCATCCGCATCACCCTGGCCGACGGCAGCCTGGCGCCGCTCGACATGGCCCGCCTGAACACCATCATCAGCGAAGCCTGCGAAGGCCTGGCCGAAGTCGATGGCGACCTGATCCAGCGCGACACCCTGAAGAACCTGTACGACGGCGTGGCCATCAAGGACGTCAACACCGCCCTGGTGATGACCGCCCGTACCCTGGTCGAGCGCGAGCCGAACTACTCGTTCGTTACCGCCCGCCTGCTGATGGACACCCTGCGCGCCGAAGGCCTGGGCTTCCTGAACGTGGCCGAGAGCGCCACCCACCACGAAATGGCCGACCTGTACGCCAAGGCCCTGCCGGCCTACATCGACAAAGGCGTCGAGTTCGAGCTGCTGGACCCGGCCCTGAAAGGCTACGACCTGGACCGCCTGGGCAAGGCCATCGACCACGAGCGTGACCAGCAATTCACCTACCTGGGCCTGCAGACCCTGTACGACCGCTACTTCATCCACAAGGATGGCGTGCGCTTCGAGCTGCCACAGGTGTTCTTCATGCGTGTGGCCATGGGCCTGGCGCTGGAAGAGAAAGACAAAGAAGCCCGTGCCATCGAGTTCTACAACCTGTTGTCGTCCTTCGACTACATGGCCTCGACCCCGACCCTGTTCAACGCCGGCACCCTGCGCCCGCAGCTGTCCAGCTGCTACCTGACCACCGTGCCGGACGACCTGTCGGGCATCTACCACGCGATCCACGACAACGCCATGCTGTCGAAATTCGCCGGTGGCCTGGGCAACGACTGGACCCCTGTGCGTGCACTGGGCTCCTACATCAAGGGCACCAACGGCAAGTCGCAGGGCGTGGTTCCGTTCCTGAAAGTGGTCAACGACACCGCCGTTGCCGTCAACCAGGGTGGCAAGCGCAAGGGCGCCGTGTGTGCCTACCTGGAAACCTGGCACCTGGACATCGAAGAATTCATCGAGCTGCGCAAGAACACCGGTGATGACCGTCGTCGTACCCACGACATGAACACCGCCAACTGGATCCCTGACCTGTTCATGAAGCGTGTCTTCGATGACGGCAAGTGGACCCTGTTCTCGCCTTCGGAAGTGCCAGACCTGCACGACCTGACCGGCAAGGCCTTCGAAGAGCGCTACGAGTACTACGAAGCCCTGACCGAGTACAACAAGATCAAGGTGTTCAAGACCATCCAGGCCAAAGACCTGTGGCGCAAGATGCTGTCGATGCTGTTCGAGACCGGCCACCCGTGGCTGACCTTCAAGGACCCGTGCAACCTGCGTTCGCCGCAGCAGCACGTGGGCGTGGTCCACAGCTCGAACCTGTGCACCGAGATCACCCTGAACACCAACAAGGACGAGATCGCGGTCTGCAACCTGGGCTCGATCAACCTGCCGAACCACATCGTCGACGGCAAGCTGGACACCGCCAAGCTGCAACGCACCGTGAACACCGCCGTGCGCATGCTCGACAACGTGATCGACATCAACTACTACTCGGTGCCGCAAGCGCGTAACTCGAACTTCAAGCACCGCCCGGTCGGCCTGGGCATCATGGGCTTCCAGGATGCGCTGTACCTGCAGCACATTCCGTACGGCTCCGATGCTGCCGTCGAGTTCGCCGACAAGTCGATGGAAGCGGTCAGCTTCTACGCCATCCAGGCGTCCTGCGACCTGGCCGACGAGCGCGGTGCGTACGAGACCTTCCAGGGTTCGCTGTGGTCCAAGGGCATCCTGCCGCTGGATTCGCAACAGATCCTGATCGAGGCCCGTGGCGCCAAGTACATCGACGTCAACCTGGAAGAGTCCCTGGACTGGGCCCCGGTGCGCGAGCGCGTCAAGAAAGGTATTCGTAACTCGAACATCATGGCCATCGCGCCGACCGCGACCATCGCCAACATCACCGGCGTGTCGCAGTCCATCGAGCCGACCTACCAGAACCTGTACGTGAAATCGAACCTGTCGGGCGAGTTCACCGTGATCAACCCGTACCTGGTCCGCGACCTGAAGGCCCGTGGCCTGTGGGACTCGGTAATGATCAACGACCTGAAGTACTACGACGGTTCGGTGCAGCAGATCGAGCGTATCCCGCAAGAGCTGAAGGACCTGTACGCCACCGCGTTCGAAGTCGAGACCAAGTGGATCGTCGATGCCGCCTCGCGTCGCCAGAAGTGGATCGACCAGGCCCAGTCGCTGAACCTGTACATCGCCGGCGCCTCGGGCAAGAAGCTGGACGTTACCTACCGCATGGCCTGGTACCGTGGTCTGAAGACCACCTACTACCTCCGTGCCCTGGCCGCGACCAGCACCGAGAAGTCGACCATCAACACCGGCAAGCTCAACGCCGTTTCCAGCGGTGGCGACAGCGCCCCGGTCCAGGCAGCCGGCCCTGCGCCAGTGCCGAAGGCCTGCGCGATCGACGAGCCTGACTGCGAAGCCTGCCAGTAAGGCCAGGCCGAGGCTTCCTGCGGGAAGCCTCAACGCGTTTTCCGCACCACTGCGGACCCTGTGGGAGCGGGTTCACCCGCGATGAGGCCGGCACTCCCGCCGCCTCTCCACAGCCAGACACAACAAGCCGTGGCTACAAAGCCGCGGCCAGCCCTTTCGGGCACCTCAGATTTGCGTGCACCGCACCGCAACCAAGATCCACCGGCCATACTTGATAGATGGCCCTCAAGCAGGAGAATCTCACCATGCTGAGTTGGGACGAATTCGATAAAGAAGACGGCGAAGTAGCCGCCAAAGGCAACACCCCTGCGCAGGCCGCTGCCGCCGCCACCCTCGACAAGCTCGACAGCGCCGGTGGTGCCGCCGCCCTGGAAGCCCGTGCCGCCACCGCTGACGACTCCGACGCCGTCAAGCGCGCCAAGGCTGCCCTGAACGACCTCGACATCGCCGAAGGCCTGGCCGAGCTGGAAGGCTCCGGCGCCCGCGTGCGTGTTGACGAAAAGCGCATGATCAACTGCCGCGCCGACCTCAACCAGCTGGTACCGTTCAAGTACGACTGGGCCTGGCAGAAGTACCTGGACGGCTGCGCCAACCACTGGATGCCGCAAGAGGTCAACATGACCGCCGACATCGCCCTGTGGAAGAGCATGGACGGCCTGACCGAAGACGAGCGTCGCATCGTCATGCGCAACCTCGGCTTCTTCTCCACTGCCGACTCGCTGGTAGCCAACAACCTGGCCCTGGCCGTGTACCGCCTGATCACCAACCCGGAGTGCCGCCAGTACATCCTGCGCCAGGCCTTCGAAGAGGCGATCCACACCCACGCCTACCAGTACTGCATCGAGTCGCTGGGCATGGATGAAGGCGAGATCTTCAACATGTACCACGAGATCCCGTCGGTAGCGAAGAAAGCCGCCTGGGGCCTGAAGTACACCCGCGCCATCTCCGATCCGGAATTCAACACCGGCACCGTCGAAACCGACAAAGAGCTGCTGCGCAACCTGATCGCCTACTACTGCGTACTGGAAGGCATCTTCTTCTACTGCGGCTTCACCCAGATCCTGTCCATGGGCCGCCGCAACAAGATGACCGGCGTGGCCGAGCAGTTCCAGTACATCCTGCGTGACGAGTCGATGCACCTGAACTTCGGTATCGACGTGATCAACCAGATCAAGATCGAGAACCCGCACCTGTGGGATGCGGCGATGAAGGAAGAAGCGACCCAGATGATCCTGCAAGGGACCCAGCTGGAGATCGAATACGCCCGTGACACCATGCCACGCGGCGTGCTGGGCATGAACGCAGCGATGATGGAGGACTACCTCAAGTTCATCGCCAACCGTCGCCTGACCCAGATTGGTCTGAAGGAAGAGTACCCAGGGACTACCAACCCGTTCCCGTGGATGAGCGAGATCATGGACTTGAAGAAAGAGAAGAACTTCTTCGAGACCCGCGTGATCGAGTATCAGACTGGTGGGGCGTTGAGCTGGGACTAAAAAAAGGGAGCTAACGCTCCCTTTTTTATTACAAAATATTAGCCAAAACATAATGTAGGGACGCAAATGCTAGAGCTATCCACACTAGTTGAGAACTCGACTATATGGAAGGAGTGCTTCACACAAGATGAGTTCAAAGCTGATAGAGACCGTCTAAAAAACTCTTTCCTCAAATTTCGTGAAAGGGCAGCACAGCTCGCCGCTGAAATCCGAGCAGACCTTCCAGATCTAACAATCCATGATATCTCTCATCTTGACTCATTATGGGAAACTGCATCTCAAATAGTCGGTAGTGGATATTCACTCACACCGACAGAGGTCTATGTTTTAGGTGGAGCCATTCTACTTCATGACCTTGCAATGTCCATAGCCGCAACTCCAGGGGGGCTTGAAGAATTAAAAAAATCACAAAAATGGATCGACACTACCCACGCTAAATACAAGCAGAGACATGGTCGTTCGCCATCCCCTGAAGAAGTCATCTCCCCCGAAGAAATAATTTTCAAAGAAGTTGTCTTCGAAATACTTAGAAAGATACATGCCGAGAGTGCTGAAAAGCTTGCACTCACATCATTCAAGTACAAAAAAGAACATCTCCACCTAATCGAAGATGCAGAGCTAAGATTGGCTTATGGGGGAATAATAGGCGAAATTGCTCATAGCCATTGGTGGAGCATCTCTGAAATTGAGCGCCGCTTTATTGGATCAATTGGCAGTCCACCGTGGGCTACCGCGAGTGACTGGACTGTATCTCCACTTAAAATAGCCTGTATTTTGAGAGCTGCAGATGCTGCTCATTTGGACGCTAGACGCGCACCGATTTTCACTAGAACATTCAGAAAATTAAATAAAATATCAGCTCAACACTGGGACTTTCAAGAGAAGTTACTTAAACCATATCTAAAGGAAGATGCTCTGATCTTCACTAGCGGCCAAAGCTTTCCATTTATTGAAGCAGAAAGTTGGTGGGTGTGCCTTGACAGCCTGCGCATGGTAGATAATGAACTGAGAAGCATTGATGCCCTACTGTCGGATCAAAATATTGAAAGATTTGCAGCGAGACGCATTGCAGCCATCGACAACCCAGACCGCCTAGCAAAATATATTCGAACCGACAAATGGCACCCAGTAAATGCCACCGTTCAAATCTCGGACATTCCAAGTATTGTCAAGAGTATCGGAGGAGAAGAGCTCTATGGCGCCAACCCAGCAGTACCTCTGCGAGAGCTCATACAAAACTCATGTGATGCCATCAGAGCCAGACGGAGCTATGAGCAGAGAGACGCAACCTACGGCAGTGTGATAGTTTCATTAAAAACCGTTGAAACCGAGCACTACTTGTGCATAGAAGACAACGGAACAGGGATGTCAAAGCATGTTTTGATAAATTACCTATTGGATTTTGGGAAAAGCTTCTGGACATCTTCAGCCGTCCAAGATGAATTTCCCGGACTTATATCATCAGGGTTCTCTTCCACGGGAAAATACGGCATAGGCTTCTTCTCGGCCTTCATGATATCCGATCATATAAAAATTATTACGCGGCACGCAGATAAAGCAAAATCAGAGACAATTGTAGTCGAATTTGGTAGCGGCCTTTATGGACGCCCAATTCTACGTCCAGCAACTCAAGATGAATTTATCAGAGATGGCGGAACAATAATCAGCCTTAAACTTAGGGTTCCGCCCTCTGAGCGCGGAGGGATTTTGCATGTAACAAATCAGCCAAAGCCAATGAAGCTTTCTGAACTTTGCCTTGCTCTTGCCCCAGCGATTGATGTGGATCTATACATCGAGTCTCTTGAAAAACGTGAAAAAATAATATCAGCCAATGATTGGACGCACATCCCAGAGAGCGAACTCCTCAATAGAATCAATAAAATTATAAAGTTACAACGCAATTCGGACAAAGAATATGATCTGACCTGCAGCACCAACGTCCGCCCTATCTATGGGCAACACGACGAGATACTTGGAAGGGCCTGCATAACAACCAACAGGTTTCACGGAAACTCATTACCAGGCATACTTACTGTCGGCGGACTAGACTCTAATTATCTGAGTGGCATTACTGGAATCTTGTCGGGAAAAGCATTAAGAGCCTCAAGAGACTCTTCTGACGTTGCCATACCCCCGAAAAACTTAGCCAAGTGGGCAACAGAACAAGCTAATCTAGTCCCCAATATATATTTAACTCCGCAACAACAGGCTGACTGCGCAGGCTATATATATGCCTGCGGCGGAGACCCGAAAAACCTGCCACTAGCAGAACTAAACGGCAAATGGCTGAATATCGAAGAAATAAGAAAAACACCGAAACTTGAGAAGATTTATCTGGTCTCTCCTTATGAAGTTTATGGCGCAACGAAGAACCTAGAAAATGTCAAACTAAATTACGACATAATGATAATTGACATTTCCTCTTCGTACATAATCAACAATCGCTTGCGCTTCCACTTCAATAGCGAAAACACTCTATTTGACGACAATTCATTAAATTTTGCCTCCGACGTTTTTAATGCCTTAGGAAACGCATGGGATGTTGATCCAGAACAACTGTTCGATCAATATATTGAAAGTGACGAAGAAGAAATCCCTTTAGGAACACATGATCGAGGCAGCATAGTCTGCGACGGCATAATAATAATTAACCCCTCATTCTAATTCAACCTAACCCCTGGGGCTCTATTAATAATAGCGCCCCAGAAGCTTACTCAAATCCTACTTCCATCTCTGGCTTCAGCCCCACCCGCATAAATCCGTTTGAAATCTCGCGCTGAAAAACGTGTTATTTCGGGATGGTGCTAGTGTAGTGTTTCAGAAATACCGCTGAAAATAATTTGCCCAGCGCTCGTGCAGCGCGAGCGACTGAGGCAAGGATGTCCTTGGCTTTCTTATGCCACCGAAATGGCTTCGGGTTTTGGTTGCAGGTTTCCATGTGGTGTTCGATCGACGCCTCAAGATCCTTAACGCTGACATGTGCCTGGCCCTTGATCTACTTGTTGCTCAGCGTTGAGTAAAACCGCTCAACCAGATTCACGTAGCATCAGTCAATTGCTCCATCTCCATCTCTAGGTTCCGCTTTAAGCGGAGCCTTCTGAATAGTATCCCTCGTCAGCCGCCTTTGCGCTTGGAGCAACCGCGGCTGCAAGCATGTGAGTTTTGAGTTGGCGCCCTTTCCAACACAAAGTTAAAACTGACTAGAGATTTCAAAAATTATAGAAAATTAGTTCAACCCCTATGAACTTAGTGAAGCATCAAGCGGTCCAGGGCAATGGATAACTTCACCGAATACTAAAAAATCACGCTTATAGAGCGCCCTCAAGAGAGAGGCCATAAAAATAGATCAAAATTGCTAACGCCCACATTTATTCTCGCTGAAATTCGTGATAGCCACTCGAATAAGATATTGCAAGTCTTCAGAATATAAATTCATCATGCCTTTTTGAAAATCAGGGCTCTGCAGATATAATGCATGATATGTAAGCTGAGCAAGAAGCACACTTTCCCATTTGGCATCGTAATCAGTTAACGCACCTATTTGTTCTGCAGAAAACAAAAGAAATGCAACGTAATTTTCGTACTTTTCGTATCTGATTTTATTTTTCTCGAGCCGTTCCAATCCCTTTCTTCCGCCATAGCAGGACTGTGCGGAAAATTCAGGATTATCTATTGCGAGAGAAATATATTCTTTATAGATTATTTTTGCGGACGCGTTTTTTGATTCACGCAGCTGAATTCTTGACGACTCCTTTGATTCTTGCAATTGAACCCATGCAACACAGGCCGCAGCTATAGCAACTATTACAGTCAATAAAGCGCAAACAGCGCTGAGTTTTTCCGGAACTCTACTCGTGGATTGTAGCTTTAACACAGCAATCACGATATAGATCAGAAAAACAACAAAAAGAAGTCCAACAGAACCACTCAATAATTCCAAGCAACTCAAATTCCCCTCCAGCAATTTCACGCCCATACACTTTTATAAAGTAGCTTTAATAATCTAAGTCTATCTGTCTTTTGCCAGTTCTTGGCATCAGATCATCGAGCGTTACTCGACTAAACTGGCCAGATCAAACCCATTCATTTTCGACAACCACATGTCATCTGTACGATTATTGCGATGCGAATTATCGATACGTGAAATTTACCAATAAGCAATTTTCTTTATTTGTGAAGGCGTTATAAAACACCAACTGACGCAATAGCAGCATAATGATGTCACAGAAATAGTCGATAGAAAAGCCAGCCATTTAGCGTTACCAAAAATATTTGATCGCCTATCGAGTTTTTCAGAATGGTCCTACACTGTTATCAGTTGACCTTCTGCAGCCATCAACCTAAAGTCATTGCGGCGCCTAAGAAACGCCTCACGTAGCGGTCAATCCGCCCCGACAGATGCGGCTTTTTTCTGCCTGTGGTCTAATCCTGCGCGCAGAAAACGTGTTATGTCGGGAGCGGACTAATACAACACCCGCAAGGGGAATACGTCCGGTCCGCTACGTGGGATTTCTTAGCTCCCGACACCCAGCCCTAAGAAAGCTGAAATCACGTAGAGGTATTGGAAATGCCTACCAAATCCAACAATTCTAGGCGCTTCGCACATGCGTTTCGCCTGATCAATTCTCAGAGGATCACGGAGGCCTGCCATGACTGACCTTCAGACTCCCACCCTTTTCACCCGCCACAACCGCCCCCTCCACACCCTCTGGCTCGAATCCCAAGCCTGGTTCTGCGCCCACGAACTCGGCCGGCTGAGTGGTCACTTCTACGACGAACACTGCATGCGCAAGCTCGACCCGGATCAGTACCGCTCCGTGCAGTTGCTGCGCTATGGCAAGTACCAGGAAACCACGATGGTCAGCGAATCCGGGGCTTATACCTTGTTGGCGCATCACCATGTACCGGAGAACCGGCATTTGCGCTGGTGGCTGACGCATGAGGTGGTGGCGGTGCTGCGTGATCGGCAGGAGGACGGGGTGAAGGATGTTCCGCGACTGGGGCAGATGTGCTGGCCTGGGGGGCGGAGCGCGACGTTGTTGTATTGGCAGAGTGAGCCTTGGGTGAGGATGCGGGATATGCCGGTGGTGCTGGCTGGGGAAGTGCAACAGCTGCCGCCGGTAGAGAGGCCGAAGTTGAGTTGGCGGGAGTGTGCGCAGCGGGCGCTGCGGTTGCATGGGGTTTAAGCGGCGGGTTTGCCTGGGCGGGCCTCTTCGCGGGTGAACCCGCTCCCACAGGTACTGCGCTGGCTTCGAGCTCACGCTGTACCTGTGGGAGCGGCTTTAGCCGCGAACACCGGCGCAGCCGGTGCCATGCACCGCGTCGCCTGCTTCGCGGGCTTGCCCGCTCCCACAGGTACTGCGCTGGCTTCGGGGTCACGCTGTACCTGTGGGAGCGGCCGTGGCCGCGAACACCGGCGCAGCCGGTGCCATCCACCGAGGCGCCTGCTTCGTGGGCTTGCCCGCTCCCACAAATGCCGGTGACATCCACAGCTAGTTCATTTGCTTGCCTACAACACCACTGCCCTGCTACTTCCCCTCCCCAACCGGCTCCACCCGCTGCACCACGATCTGCATATGGCTCGCCATGTCGCTCAGTATCACCTCCCCTTCCTTGTACTCCGGGGTGATCATCAGCGAGCGGACAAAATGCTCGTTGCCACCTTCGCGCTTTTGCACGTTCTCGAACGCCACGATGATCGTGTCGTTGCGCCAGTTGCTGATGTCGAAACCGCCCGCAGCAACGAACTCACTAATGTCGCGCTCGTCGTTGAACACATTGGCAGGCAGGATCAGCAGGCGGTCCTTGAGAAACACCTGATAATACTGGCGAGGCCCCACCGGCCAGTTCTGCTCCACCACGTGTTCGATGCGCCAGTGATGGACGTTATTCTCATAGACCACGACACGCTCGACCTTATGGCCATTGCAAGCAACGAGAAAGGGCAATAGCAAACCACCGAGCCAGGTACGCGTTCGGCGCAGATTCATCCCGATCCCCTCGTTACATCAGAGAAAGGTGTCATTTGGAGGTTTTAGCCGCGCGACGGTTGATTTTTCGGATGTCCCGATACTCCACCAGGCGCACGCGCATCTCGCGGTAACGCTGGCTGTTGATGATCAGCAGAGCCAGCAAACCGAACACCAGGACGGAAATGTACGCCCCCATGTGCGGGCGATAACCGTAGCTGGGCAATGCGGCGAGCAAGGCAACCACGAGGATGCCGATCACACCGCGCACGCCCCAGGCAAAGCCACGCACCATGGCGATATGCGAGGCGGCGCTCACTACACCGGCTGCCGCCAGCACCATCACCGAGAGTTCAGGGTCTGAGCTGCGCATATAGGTGGAGAACACCAGCGAGACGGTGCCGCCCAGCGCCATACAGGAAAAGAAAAACTCGGCAATGAACACGCCGAAATAACGGGAAAGAAACGCTTGCAGCTCCTGGTCACGGGTCACTCGGTAATCTCCTCGTAAAGCCCCACGGCAACCGATTGGACGAAGCTACTGCTGCCAAAGCCCGACAAGCCGCCTATCGAGTCTTTGATCAAGGTACGCGTGGCATGCTGAATTTCGGTAGGGGTAAAACGTTTGATCGCAGTACCCGCCGCTTGCTTCAGCTTGAGCTGCTTGGCAGTGAGCGACGGATGCTTGATGAGCAGAAGCTCCTCGGCCAGCGCCTTGCGTTGCTGCCGCGACAGGCTATGGAACAGCTCCCTCCAGCCCTTGCCGGTAGCCGCTTTGCGAGCCTGCAGGAACCGCACGGTGTTCAGGCTCGATGCGCCCACACCTGCCAGCGCGACGCCGTCCAGTATGCTCATCACGGTCTGGACCGTGTCGTTACTGTCGAGCCAGTCGTTCTGCCCTGGGTCGAACACTTCGTTGAACACTCGGTACCCGCCCATCATGCACTGCCCGGTACCCGCAGCCGCGGCGGCATAACCGACCGCCGTCAACACCATGCTGGCGCCGCCAGTGAACGGTACGGCAATGGTGCCACTGAACATGACGACCCAACCAAGATAGGCCGAGAGGCAACCCAGACTGGCGTTCACGGCCTCTGCCATCACCTTGCGCTCACGCGCGCCGGTTTGCAGCTGGGTCATGAACTGTTCAGGTGACTTGTAAGGTGCTGCCTCCTGCAGAATCACACGCTTGGGGGCAATGCTGCAGATAGGCTTGAATTCGCGCAGGACGATCACGTTGTACTCGGCATCGATATAGACAACACCAGCACCCACGATACCCGGGTCGGCATCGATGGCCCTGAACAGCTTCTGCTGGTCGACGGTCAGCAGCAGCCGCTGACGCGCCATTTGCTGCCGGTAGCCGCCCAGGGCGCCGGACATCAGATCAGTCACGACAACTCTCCTTGATTCGAAAAGCCGCTGCGCCGGCCCACGCACGCCCCGTGCAGGTCAGGCGACCTGCCAGGGGCTGCACGTGCACCAGCGCGAGCGCAACGGAGCGTGGGTTACACGTTCGGGCAAGGCACCGGCGCCCAGTCACCCATGTCGGGGCTGCGGCACATCTTGTTGACCTGGTCGACGCCAGCATTGGCCACCTGCTGGGCTTCGGCTTTCTTGGTAGTGGCCTTCTGCAGGGTCTTCTCGGTGGCGACCGCCTCTTGCGGCACGTTCGTGTTCACCTTGACGGCCTGGGTCTTCTTCTTGCCAGTGGTGGTCTTGGGCGGTTCAGCCACGGTCGCTACGTCGGTACGGGCCACGCCAACCTGCTTGAGGTCCTGCTCGTAGGCCTGGGTGTAGTTGTCGAGGTTTTCCGCAACGCGGCCGTTGACGGTGGCCAGCAGCTTGTTCGACTCCTGCAGGCCCGAGACGATCTCGGCCAGGCGCTTGCGCCCTTCGGTGTCGTTGATGCGGTTGGCCTTGCGGCCGTCGATCAGGCTGGTGAACTCACGCTGGTAGCAGCTCTGCGAAGCCTTGGCATAGGCCGTGGTGCGGTCCAGGTCGGCAGCGCTCTTGTCGATGTCGGTGGCGTACGAGGCAATGCGCTGCTTGTCGTCACTGATCTGCTTCTGGCGCTCGGTGTAGTAACCGGCCGCACCGCCCACCAGGGCACCACCCGCCGCACCGATGGCGGCATTGCGGCCGCGGTTGTCGCCGTCGACCAGGGCGCCGGTCAAGGCACCGCCGAGGGCCCCGATGACGGCGCCTGTGGCAACCGAGCGGGTCATGTCACCGTCGGTGGAGCGCAGGTGCTGCACGGGCTCGTAGCAGCTCGGGTAGTACTCGACCTTGGTCGTGGCACCAACCTTGGACACCGGAGAGCTGGAGCAGCCCGCCAGCAGGACAGTGCTGAAACCGGCGGCGAGCAGCAGGGCGGAACGGGCATGGGTAGCCGTGAAGATGGTCTTGAACATGTCACTTTCTCACGTGGGTGGTTAAAACGGGGGGCCTCATGCCACCCCGCGCTTGCGTCAGGCAGAAGCCACTACGAAGGCCGCGCGGCGGCCGATGCCAGGAGCTCCTTGAGGATCGTTGCCGGGTCGGCCCGCCGGTTCTGGCGGTACTCCCCAACATGGCGAACGAACAGGGTCGCGCGGCTCACCAGGCTCTTGCCCAGGACCGGTTTGCGGTTGAGTTCTTCCTTGACCCGCTGGAACTGCGCCTGGATCACCGCATCGGTGTAGCGCGTACCACTGGCCAGGTTGTCGATGTAGATCGCCACGGCGCCATCGAGGGCGGCGCGGCCGTTGGCGATGGCTGCGGCGTACATGCTCACGGTGGTCTGGTCGCCACGCGCCTTGGCCTCGGCCTGGGTGTTGCGCAGGTTGGTCAGGCGAATGTTGTAGTTGTTGATGGTCTCGGCCACCAGCGCGGCAGACTGGATCAGGTTGCCGGCAGCCTCTTCGCGCTGGCGACCGATCAGCGAAACGCTGCGCTTGAGTTCTTCGTTGACCAGCCCCAGCTCGGCCTGCTGGCGCGGGTCGGCGGTGGCGGCGATGATGCTGTCCAGGCGCTTGGTCGGGTCCTGCACGGCATCAATATCGTCGGTCAGGCTGGCCAGGCGCCCTTCCTTTTGCCACTGCTCGAACAGTTCCTGGTAACGCGAACGGGGTGCCGACAAGGCGCCGATGGCCACCCGGAAGCCTGTGGTCTCGTTGCGCTGTTCGGTACCGTCAGCGCCGAACAGCGGGTACTCGCGGCGCATGCCGGTAAACAGCGTGCCCTCGCCTTCCAGGTAGTTGCCGCCCTTGACCACGAAGCCGCCATAGGCGCCTTGCAAGCGGCCGGCATGCACCAGCTGGAACGACTCCTGAACCATTTCGGCGGCATTGCCGATCACATCGAACAGCCCCAGCGGGTTCGGCAGCCGGGTACCGATCGGCATCAGGCGTGCGGCCTGCCCGGTGCCGCCAGCCACCTGGTTGAACACTGCCCAGTCGCCAAGCGGCCCGTCGCTGTCACTGCCCTGGACCTTGCGCGGGAACAGCCGCCCTTCCAGTTCCTGGCGGCTTACCGCAGAGCCGCCACGGGCAGCGAACTCCCACTCCACTTCGGTGGGCAGGCGCACAAAACCGACCCCGCCGTCCTCGGCCTTGCTGCCCCGGCCACTGACCGGCAGCAGGTCCCGGTGATGCTTGAGCAGCCAGGCACTGTAGACCGCGGCAAAGCGCTCGGCCTCGAAACGCGACAGCTTGACCTTGGGCAGGCGCCCCGCTGCCGTGGTATCGGGCTGACAGGCCGGCGCCGCCTCGCCGCTGGCCAGCGACTGGGCCTGAGCCATCACCTGGGCATACTGCCGGGCGCTGACCTCGTACTTGCCGATGAAATACATCATCGGCTTGAGCGGACCAGCCTGGTCGAGTACGGGCAGGTTGGGGGCGACAGCCTTCTGCCAGGCGGGCGAAAGGTCCTGGAGGCTGAACTGGCCATTGATGAAGTCACGCCGATATCCGGAAATGAACGACTGTTGGTAGCCGGCCTCGCCCTCGCTGAACGGGTAGCCGAGGTTGACCTCGCGGTCGTCCAGGCTGCCCTGGGCCAGCACGTAGACGCTGCGCAGTACCAGTTCGCCGCCGCATGGCAGCGGCAGGCTGACGTCGCCCGGCAAGGGCTTGGGGTTGTCCAGCTTGCTGGTGTCGACCGGCTGTGCCGGGGCGCTGGCGGCAGCGGCGTTGGCCGGCTTGGCCGAATTGGCAGGCGGCTCGTCGGTACCCGGCGAACAGGCCGCCAGGCCCAGCGTGGTCAGAAGCAGGGCCGTAGCCCCGAGGCGAAGTTCAGACATCACGAATTCCTTGACTGGCATCGATGCGCGTTACCCGCCAGCCACCCAGGGCAGCAGCGGCTGTGCTGGCCAGCAGCACCGCAGACAACGCAACGAAGTAATGCATGGGCAACAGATGGCTGGCGTATTCGCCTGGCACCTGCGTGAAGATCCGGTTGAGGCCCTGCTCGGCCAGCAGGTACAGGGCGCCGGCAACTGCGGCCGCCAGCACGCCGCTGTACAGCGCCTGCAGCACCACGAACAGCAGCAGCGCGGCCGTGCCGAACCCCAGCAGGCGCAGCACCGCCAGCTCACGCTGCTTGCGCTGTACCGCCGCCACCGCGCCAGCGGCGATGGCTGCCACGGCACCGGCCACGGCCAGGCTGGTGATGATCCAGAACACCAGGTCAAGGTTGCGGCTCAGGGCCTGCACCTGGGCGATCTGCGCTGCCTGGGTCGATACCAGCCACTTGCGTTCGGCAAAGTAGGCGCGCAGCGTCTCGACATCAGCCAGCCCACGGGCATACAGGCGAAACGCCGGGTATATCCGCTGCGCATCATTGCCTGCGGCCTCCCCCGGCCAGCCCAGCGCCGGCACGCCGCGCCCGTCGCGGTAGTCCTCGACCGCTTCGAGCAGGGCCAGGGAAGCAAACAGGCCATCGCGCTCGAACGCCGCCAACGGCAGCACGGCAGCTACCTGCAGGCGCGTCTGGCGCCATTGCACCTGGCCGGCCTGCTGCCGGCTGAAGCTGGCCTGTAGCTCATCACCGGCAGCGGCACCGAGCTTCTCGGCAGCGGTAAAGCTCAGTACCACCTGCTGCAGGCCCTGCGGCGGCGGCACCTGTTGCAACAAGGGGTCACCGGCAGCGGTCGGCAGCATCTCGACGGTTACCGCACGCCCCTTGGCAGGCAGCAGCAGCTCTGCAGTGGCGGCGATCTGCCGGGTCCGCGCGATGGCGAAGGCGACGTCCGGTCGCTGCCCCAGGGCATCGATGAAATCGGCGCGGAAACGGCCCCCGCCCAAGGGAATGATCTCGCGTACGCTCGGGTCGCGTTGCAGCCGCTCGGTCAGGCTGCCGACCAGGCCGAACTTGAGACCGAACAGCACCAGCAACGGCGCGATCACCGCGACCAGCGCCAGCACGCTGCACGCCGACAGCCGCGCATCGTTGCGGTAGTCCTGCCAGGCCAGGCCGGCGATCAGCCACGGGCGCATCAGACGGCCTGCGCCAAGGTGGCGGTGACGCCGCCGTCGGCATCGCGCCGGCAGGCCATGCGCAGCACGCTCAACCCGGCCCGGCGCGCCAGCGCTTCGTCATGGGTGGCGAGCACGCAGGTCACCTGGCGCGCCTGTGCCTCGCGCAGCAGCAACTGCATGACCCGCTCGGCGTTCACCGGGTCCAGCGCTGCGGTAGGCTCGTCGGCCAGCAACAATGCCGGCGCATGCGCCAGGGCCCGGGCGCAGCTGACACGCTGACGTTGCCCCAGCGACAACGCGGCAGGTTTCTTGGCCAGCTGGTCACGCACGTCCAGCGCCTCGGCCAGGCGTTCGACGCTGCCGTCCTCGCCCAGCCCCAACAGCTGCCGTGGCAGGCGGATATTGCCGCGCACATCGAGGAAACCGAGCAATCCGCCGGCCTGCAGCACGTAACCCAGCTGGCGGCTGCGCAGCGCCGCCAACTGGTCGAGGCGGCGCTGGCGCCACAGGCCAGCCACATCGGTGCCGGCGAAGACGAAGCCCTCGGCGGCATCCGGCGCCAGCACCAGCGCCAGCAGGTCGAGCAAGGTACTCTTGCCGCAGCCGCTGGGGCCGACCAGGGCCACCCGTGCCCCTGCCGCCAACTGCAGCCGGTCGATCTGCAGGCTGTAGCGCTGGGCACCCTGGCCGCGCGTCTTGTGCACCGCGTGCAGGTTGATCATCACGGCAGCGTCGACAGCGGTACACGGTACAGGGCATCGCCCGGCTCGGCCTTGCCGAAGCGCACCCAGTTGGCCATGTCGTTGTGGAAGGTTTCGTACAGGCGGATCTTCGAGTCCAGCTCGTCGATGAAATCCTCCTGTTCGGCCACCGACAGCGACAGCCACAGGTCCTCGGTCATGCTCAGGGACTTGCTGCGGTATGGCAGGCCTTCGAGGTATTCGCCCAGTACCCCGCCCTGGGCCAGGTTTGCGCCCTTGCGCAGGGCACCCGGGTCGCGGCTCATGTAGGCGCTCGCGCTGGCGATCTCGTTGAAGAAATCACCCGGCGAACTGCGGGTCTTGCGCGCAGCATCGACGATCAGCTTCAGCGACTGCTGCAGGTCATTGAGCTGCAGCTTGGTCAGCATCACGCACACCTGCAGGCTCGGCAACGCCGGGTTGGCCAGGTCATGGTCGGCGGCCCAGGCGCTGACCAGTTGCGGCGCCTGGCTGGCGCCGTTACGGCCGAGGAAGTCCATGTGCATGGCATAACCGATCGCCTGGGACTTCGCCGCCAGGCTCGCGCCCGAGCCCAACTGGGGCAACGGCTGTGGCTGCTGTTCACGCACCTGGTGCACCAGTTCGGCGAACGTCGAGCCGATCTCGCGCACGCGCTCGCCAAAGGCGCCCACATCGCCGCCCGGCACAGCCACGTAAAGGTCACCGATCTGCGGGTTGCTGTCGGCGGTAAGCACGCGGTACTGGCTTTCGGCAGCGCCATGGGTTTTCGCACCGGCCGGGGTGCGCAGGTGCAGGGCGTAGATCCTGATCTGCTTGCTCAACGCAGCCTGGCGAACCTCGGCCTCGTTCATCTGTGTGCTGCTGTAAGGGTCGTTCTTGCGCAGGGCACCGGCATCGCTGACCAGCAGGACGATGCGCCCGCCATAGCCCGACCAGTCCATGCCCTCCACGGCCTGCATCACGCCGGCAAAGGCATCTTCGTTGAACGAATGGCTGGAGACGCTGGTGGCCTTGACCTGCGCGGCAGCCTTGAGGAAGCGCGCCGGGTCGCGGCCCTCCTCCAGGCTGACCAGGGTCTTGCTCAGGTAGTCCAGGCCCGGGGTGCGCTTGACGCTGTTGCGAAAGCCCACCAGGCCGAAGCTGACATTGCCCAGCTCGCCCCGTGCAGCCAGTTGCGCCTGCAGTTCGCTGACCACCTGGCGCACGCGGTCGATGTAGGGTTGCATCGACACCGACGTGTCGACCACCAGGACGATGCCGGTACGGAAGCGGTTGTCCGTTGCCACGGCCGCACCGGCAGCCGTGGCCGCCTGGCTGCGAACGCTGCTGCCGGGGTCGATGGAGGCGACGTTGAGTAACTGCACCGGCTGGCCGTCGGCGCCGAAGCTTTCGCGGTAGTCGAAGATCGGCATCAGGTAGAACTGGTTCTGCGGCACCGCGCTGGCGGCTGGCTCCAGGGCCAGCACCTGGGGCACCTGGTCGGGCTCGTTCTGCGCCTTGAGCAGGTCGGCGCGGGCCTTGCCGGTGTCGTCGAGCAGTTGCTGCAGGTCATCGGCCTGGCGCATGAACATCACCGGTGAACGGCCGGAACGCTCGGTAAACTTCAGCACCAGGCTTTGCTTCCAGTCGCTGGTTTGCGCCGCAGGCAACCAGCCGTCGCGCTGGCCGCTGCTGGAGGCGCCAACTTCCAGCCAGGGCTGGCCGTCGATGTCCTTGCGCTGGTACACGTACAGCACCGAGAACGCCGGCAGCGGTTCACCCGCGCTGTCACCGGGCCGTGCGCGCAGTTGCGCTTCGGGCTTGCTCAGCACGCGTTGGAACAGGGTTTTCTTGCCCGGCATCAACAAAGGCCGGCCGTCTTCGCTGGCCGCTGGCGGTGGAGCGGTTGGCGCCAGCGGTTCGCTCGCGGTTTGCGCCACGGGTGGCTGCACATCCGGTTGGTCGCTGCCACTGCGCAACCAGAACAAGGTCGCGCCCAGGCCAAGCGCCGCGGCTATGGCCACGGCCAGCATGGCCTTGGCCGGCATGGCCGAGGCTGGTTTCGGCGGCGCAGCGGGCCTGGGCCGGGACGGCTCCTTTGCAGGCGTGGGTGAGGCGACCGGCTCGGCCGTGGCCTGCGGAATATCGATGGATACCGGCGTCAGCCCGCCAAGGTCAGCCTTGCCCGGCATCGCGACCGGCAATGGCCGGATCACTGTGCTGTCCTGGTCATCGGCAGGCAAGCGGTCGAGTGCGGCCAGCAACGCGTCGGCATTGGCGAAGCGTTGATCAGGGTCCTTGGCCAACAGCCCGCGCAGGATGTCCTGGTAGCGCCCGTGCTCGATGGGCAGCTCCGGTAGTGGCTCGGTCAGGTGGGCCAGTGCGGTCGACAACGCATCGGTGCCACGGTAGGGCAGCTCGCCGACAAGGATCTCGTACAGCACCACTCCAAGCGCATACAGGTCGGCGCGGCCGTCGATGTCCATGCCCCGCGCCTGCTCCGGGCTCATGTAGCTCGGGGTGCCTACGGCGAAGCCAGCCTGGGTGAACTGGGTGCGGTCATCCAGCGACTTGGCGATGCCAAAGTCCGAGAGCACCGCCGTGCCGTCGGCGCGGAACAGGATGTTGGCCGGTTTCACGTCGCGGTGCACCAACCCCTGGCCGTGGGCATAACCCAGCGCCTGGGCGATCTGCCGCACGTACAGCAAGCCCTGCTCGGGTGCAAGCCCGGCGGCGATGCGCTCCTTGAGGGTGCCGCTGGGCAGGTACTCCATGGCCATGTAGTACAGCTCGCCGACGTTGCCGATGTCATGGATGGTGGCGATGTGCGGGTGCGCCAGCCGCGCCAGGGTGCGCCCTTCGCGCAGGAAGCGCTCGCAGAAGGTAGGGTCGGCGGCAAGGCTCGCGGCCATCACCTTCAGCGCCACCTTGCGCTGCAGCGAGCGCTGGGTGGCCAGGTAGACGCTGGCCATGGCGCCCTGGCCAATCTCGCTGTCGATGTCGAATCCGGGAATCTGCATGTTCGGGGTGCTCTTCATTTCGCCTTCACCACCACGGCGGTGATGTTGTCAGGGGCGCCACGGGTCAGCCCCAGGTGCACCAGGCTGCGGACCACCTGATAGGGGTCGGCGTGGCCGAGCACGTCGGCGATCTCGTGGTCTTCGGCGGTCTTGTTCAAGCCGTCGCTGCACAGCAGGTAGGTGTCGCCCGGCTGTACCTGCACATCCACCGCCTGGAGTTCGAGCTGGTCCTCGACGCCGATGGCGCGGGTGACGATGTTGCCGCGCGGGTGCACGCGGGCTTCGGCCTCGTTGAGCAGGCCGCTGTCCTGCAGTTCCTGGACATAGCTGTGGTCATGCGACAGGCGCTCGATGCGACCATCGCGCAGCCGATACAGGCGGCTGTCACCGGCCCACAGGCCTACCGCCCGGTCGCCGCGGGCGGCCAGGATCACCACCGTGCTGCCCATCATCGCCACGCCCCGGCGCAAGGTCTCCTCGCGTACGGCGCTGTTGACCTGGGCCAAGGTGTGGCGCAAGGCCTGGGTGAAATCCTCCAGCCCATCGATGAGCGGCAACTGGCGCAGGCTGTCCACGGCCAGGCTGCTCACATAGTCGCCGGCGGCATGCCCACCCATGCCGTCGGCAACGGCCCACAGGCCATCCCAGGTCAGCTCCAGGCAGGCGTCTTCGTTGATCTTGCGGACCATGCCTACATGGCTGTAGCTGGCCGCGCTGTAGTGCACGCGGCTCATGCTGGTCTCGCCTCGCTGCCCAGCAGGAACGCGGCGAACTGCTCGCTGCGCGGCAGGCCCTGGCTACGCAGCAGGCCAGGTGCGATCTGCTCGCTGCCCAGGCCCCACCACAAGCTCATGCCTTCGCAGGCACATTCGGCCAGGGCCAACGCCCTGCCCTGCGGCGTGCTGCCGTCCAGCCGCTGCAACCCGCCCACGGCTACACGTGGCCCCTGCAGCAGCGGCCGGGGTTGGTCGAAAGGCTGCAAGGCTGCCTCGAAATGCTCGAAAGCCGCATCCGCTTCAAGCGTGCCCAGCAAAGCCGCCTCGACACCTTCGAACCACTCATCGGCCCCACCAACGATGCCTGCGATCGCCACCCCGGGCTCCAGCACCTGCGCCACGCTCAGCGGAAAATACCGCCCCACCCGGTCGATGCTCGGCATCAGCACGCCGACCACCGCGTCCGGGCCACACACCCCAGGCGCCATGGCAAAGCGCCACAACGGGCTGACCAGGTAGGCCTGCAGCCAGGCCTCGCCAAGCGCCTGCTGGCTGGCCTGGATACCGGCGGCCAGCCACTGGTCCCAGGGCTGGATGAAGGTCTGTGGCAAGCCACGGCTGACGAAGTCGCCGCGGCAGGCCAGTTTTCCGTAGAAACCCACGTCGTTCACAGATGCTCCGGCAGGCTGAAACCGCTGACCACTCGGCTGCGGAACGGGTTGAAGGCGCTGCTGGCACGCAGCTCGTACGACACGCTGGCGCCATCCACGCGCAAACGCAGGTTGAAACGCTCCGGCGAGCTGCCAGCCACCAGGTCGGCCTGGTCGAGCAGGCGGAACCACGCCCATGGGCCCTCCACGGTCAGCCCCGAACGGCCGCTGGCCGATGGCGGCGCGATCGACAGGCGAACCACGCCGATGCTGTTCGGGTTGGGCCACTGCAACGCCACCGGGCGGCTCGGGCCGTGGTCGTAGCTGACTTGCTGGCCGTCGAGATCGAGCAGGAACTGGGTGATGCTCGCGTCCATCGCCACCGGCTTGAGCTCAAAACGCACGCTTGGCTGCAGGCCGTTACCGCTGCGGAAGAACGCATCGCGGATGGTCGCCGCGCGCTGGAAGGTGTACAGCACATTGCCGCTGATCCCGAGCTTCTGCGCAGCGCCCGGCTGCCAGCTCCAAGGCGTGCTGGAAGTATTGACGTAGGGCTGCAGGTACTTGCGGAAGTAGTTGTCCATCACCCCGCCGACCCCGAAGAACTGGCCGAAGTCTTCCAGGGTGGCGTCACGCGAGCTGCCGGCCACCAGCGGGTAGCGGCCGCTGAGCGACTGGCGGTAGACATTCAGTACTTCGCTGGCCCAGGCGGCATTGAGCTGGTTGCGCACCCCGCCCATGACGATGCCATGGGTCGAGCCGAGTACCGAACTGACCAGGTTCTGCACCACCCTGGGCTGGCGCGCCGCGCCGAGGGCTACCCGTTGCGCCGCAGCCTGGGCCTGGTTCTTGGCCTCGCCGAGCAAGGCGTCGCCGCTGGCACCGACCATGGCGCTGACCTGCACGTACAGCGCATTGAGGTCGGTGAGCAAGCCGTCGATGGCGGCGGGCTGGCCTTCACCGCTGCCGACCAGCGTGGCCAGCTCGGCGAAGTGCGCGGTCACCGGGTCCTGCGTGCGGGCCGCGGGGCTGTCGACGGGCAGCGGCGCGTCGCCGAGCAGCCCGCCAAGGCGCTGGCGCAGCTGGTCGACACCGGCCTGCTCGGCCTTGTCCTGGACCTTGTCGAGCGTGGTCGGCTGCGCCAGGTTGGTTTCACGGGCCACCGCCTGCAGCAGCTGCTTCATCGGCGAGGTCGGCCCGGACAGCACCCGCAGCACGTCGGCGGCTTGGCCAACGCTGGTGACAGGCACGACGTCCAGGTCGTCGAGCAGGGCATCCCAGTGGCGGATGTAATCCTGGTAGTAGAGTTGCTGCACATCGTCGGCCAGGCGTTTGGCATCGCCCGCTTCGCCCGGCGCGCGGCCCAGTACCCAGCGTTCCTCGGCCAGCGTGGTGCTCTGCGCCAGGCTGGCGGCGAGAAATGCCTGGCGGTAGCCCTGCACGGTGAACAGCCCCGGCAGCGGCTCGCTCAACGGCTTGCCGCTCTTGAAGCGAAACACCAGGGCGGCATCACGCCCGGCAGCGTCGCTGACGCGGAAGTCTTCGACCCCGCGTGGCAGCTTCTGGCGCTTGACCCGGTCGTAAACACGCTGGGCCACCGGCAACTGCTGCAGCTGGCGACGGGTGTCGTCGATCAGGCGCTGGTCCAGGCGTGCGTTCGGCGGACGTTTCTCGAACAGCGCCGCCAGGTGCTGCCCCAGGGCTTGACGCAGGTCGGGCGCAAGGTCGCGGGGTAACTGGCGCTCCCAGTCGAGGGTGATCCAGGCCTTGATGAAGTCTGGGTCGTAGTGCTCGGCATCGGCCAGCATCAGGTAGGCCTTGAGCCCTTCATAGAGGTAATCGGATGGTCCCCCGGCATACAGCTGTTCCTCGATGCGGGTGACCAGGCGCGGGGCGAAAATGGCGATCAGCAGTTTGCGGTACAGGCTCTGCGATTCGCTTTCGAGCATGTCGCCCTGGTACAGGCCCAGGCCCTCGGCCCAGCTGGGAGGGTCGTCGGCCAGGTGGCGGACGGCGTTGAGCAGCGGCAGCACGTCGACCACGTTGCGCTGCGCAGGGCTCAAGCCTTGCACGCTTTTGCCCAGTGGCTGAAGGCGGCTGTCGACTTCGGCGATGTATTGCTGGTTGGCCCGGTAACTGAGGGCCCACAAGGTCCCGACCAGCAGCACCAGCGCCACGCTCACGGCCAGCGCACCACGGGCGATCCACCGGCGCCGCCGCTCCACCTTGGGGTTGCTGCCAACCAGGCCGCGCTCGGCGAAGGCCACGGCAGTGAACAACCGCTCGATGAAATAGCTGCGCCCGCTACCGCTCTGGCGTGCCAGGTGCGCACGGTCCAGGCCCATACTCTGGGCCATGCTGCCGATCAGCCGGTCGATGGGGCTGCCTTCCTGGGTGCCGCTGGTGAAGTACACACCACGCAGCAACGCCCGTGCCTCGAAGGCGTTGGGCTTGAAGATGCCGTCGAGGAAGGCCTTGAGGTTGCCACGCAGGGCGGCGAACTGTTGCACGAAGCCGTAGACAAGGTCGCGCCGGGCCGGGTCGCGTTCCTGTTGCAGGCGCTCGACCAGGCGCTCACCGAGCCGCCGTTCGAGCAATGCGAACTCGTTGTCGAACTGCGCCAACGGGCCGTCAGCGCCCTGCTCGAGAGTATCCAGCGGGAAGGTCATGCCCCACACCTGGGCGCGTTCGTCCTTGCCCAGGTTGTCGAAGAACTCCATGAAGCCCGGCACCAGGTCGAGCTTGGTCAGCATCAGGTAAACCGGGAAGCGCACGCCCAGCTGACTGTACAGCTCCTGGATGCGCGCGCGGATCGCCGCGGCGTGGGCGGCGCGCTCGGCGTCGCTGCCCAGCAGCAGGTCGGACAGGCTGATGGCGATGAATGCACCGTCGATGGGGCGGCGCGAGCGCTGGGTCTTGAGCAGGTCGAGAAAGCCCAGCCAGGCCGCCTTGTCGACCTGGGCGTGGCTGTCCTGGGTGGTGTAGCGGCCGGCAGTGTCGAGCAGCACCGCCTGGTCGGTGAACCACCAGTCGCAGTTGCGCGTGCCGCCCACACCGCGGATGGCGCCCTCGCCCAGTTGCGCGGCCAGCGGGAAGTGCAGGCCGGAGTTGACCAGCGCGGTGGTCTTGCCCGAGCCGGGCGGGCCGATGATCACGTACCACGGCAGCTCGTAAAGGTTGCGACGCTCGTCACCGCCCAGACGGGCCTTCTTCAACAGGGCCAAGGCCTCGTCCATGCGCTGGCGCAGCGCCGCCAGCTCTTCGGTGGTGGCCACGCTGGCAGGGTCCGGGGCGGTTTCTGCGGCCAGGCTCTGCATGACCTTGGCCGCCTGCCGGCGCGCCTGCACGATGCGCCAGGCGCGGTAGCCGCCCCACAGGGCGAACAGCAGGACGATCAGCAGCCAGCGTGGCGTGGGCGACGCCAGCATGTCCAGCAACGGCCCGACGAACCAGATGATCAGGCTCAGGGCGATCAGGCCCAGCAGCGGGATCACCCAGCGAATGACAAAACTGAAAAACGCCTTCACTCGACGCCCTCCGCCAGAACGGTGATTTCAACCCGGCGATTCTTCGCCCGGCCCTGCGCGGTGTCGTTCGACGCCAGTGGTTCGGTGTCGCTCAGCCCTTGGGCGCTGAAGCGCTCGGGTTGCCCGGTGCGCGCGGCGAGGATGCCCTTGACCTCTTCGGCGCGCGCTTGCGACAACGCCCAGTTGGACGGGAAGCGCAACGTCGCGATGCGCTGGTTGTCGCTGTGCCCGGTGACCCGGACATTGCCCTTGACCTTGGCCACTGCCTCGGCGATGCGCAGCATCAGCGGCTGGAAATCGCCCTTGATGCTGGCGCTGGCGCTGGCGAACAGCTCGTCACCGCGAATGGTCACCACCGAGCGGTCGACCGCGTCTTCGACTGAAACCCGGCCGGCCTTGATGTCATCGGCGAGGAACCCGGCCAGGCGCGGGCGCTCCACGGGCTTGGGCTGCAGCACCGGGCGGTCCATGGCTTGTACCGGGATTTCGCCCAGCGCGTGGATACCCCGGAACACCGGCTCGGCATCGGCGGCCAGCTTCAGGCGCAGGCCGAACAACAGCAGCAACAGCAATGCCGCGGCCACCGCCAGGCCCACCCATGGCGGCACGAACTGGGCCAGGCGGTCACGGCTGACAGCCACCCCACGCCAGTGTGGCGAGAGTTCGCGCTCACGCTCGCCACGGGCACTGCGAATTGCCGCAGCGGTGCGCTCGCGCAGCGCTTCGAGCTGGGCGCGGCCATCGTTCATGACCCGGTAGCGGCCCTCGAAGCCGAGGCTGGTGCACAGGTACAACAGCTCCAGCAGGTTCAGGCGTTCGCGCGGGCTCTGCAGGCAATGCTCCATCAGCTGGAACACCTTCTCACCACCCCAGGCCTCGTTGTGCACCGTGATCAGCAAGCTCTGGCGGCTCCAGTCGCTGGCACTGCCCCACGGCGTGCTGAGCACTGCCTCGTCCAGCGCGGTGCATAGCGCATAGCGCGCCAGCAGCACCTCGTTGCGCACCACCCCGGCGGCTTCGGCACGGGTCTCGAACTGGCGCAGATAGGCCAGCAACTGCGCCCGCAGGCTGGCCGGCGCCGAATGAGCGATGGTGTTGCGCAGGCGGGTAAGCAAGGCCAGCAACGGCCCGGCCGCCTGCTCGAGCGGGTTGACACCCACGCCCTGGCCAGGCGCCAGGGGCTCGGCCGGTACCTGCAACGGCGGCGGCTGCGGCGCTGGCGCGGTGGGTTGCGGGGCAGCGCGGCCACCGGGACGCGGCATGAACTGGGTACGGTCGTTGGCCTGCGGATCTTCCGGGTGCATCGCGGGTTATCCTCGAATGGCCCAGAAGGCCAGGCTCAGGCCGGGGAACTCGCCGGCGACGTAGAAGGCAAAGCCACCGGAGTGTTGCAACTGCTTCCAGTGCTCGCTGCCCCGGTCGAGCTCGAAGTAGGTGGAGCCGGCATGGAACGGGATCTGCCGGGGCGCCACCGGCAACGGCAGCAGGCCGATGCCCGGCAGTTGCAGGTTGACCAGGTCGCGGATGTGCTCCACCGAGCCGATCTTGCTCTGTTGGCCAAAGCGGCTACGCAGCGTCTCGCTGGGCACATCGGCACGCACCACCAGGACGAAACTGGCGCTGTCGAGCAGGCTGCGGTCGGCAAGCATGCCAACGTGGATGCCGTAGGCCTTCTCGACGATGGGAATGGCCACCGCCTTGCTGTCGATCAGCGTCGACAAGGCCTCGCGCAAGGCTGCCATCACTGGCGCGAAGGTCGCCGCCAGGTCGTCGTGCTGATACACCGGGAAGCTGTGCGGGCGGCGGCCATCGCGGGTGAAGGTGGCGAACTCGCCAGCCAGGGCCACCAGCTCGCTGTACAGCCGCTCGGGGTGCAGCGGGCTCAGCTGGTTGAGGTGTTCGACCAGCGGCTGGGCGCGGTTGACCAGTTGCAGCAGCATGAAGTCGGCAATCTCCGACGCCCCGCCATTGGCCGAGGCGACCACCCTGCCCGCCAGCGCTTCGCCACGTTGGTGCAGCAGGCCCAGCAGCTCGCCGCAGAAGCCGGACAGTTGCTGGCTGGCCGCCACGTCGAGTACCGGCGGGATGTAGCTGTCATCCACCACCAGCGCGCGGTCGGCGCGCTTTTCGCGGATGCGCAGCATGCCGAGGGCGGCGTAGTCGCTCAGGCCGTCCTCGCTGCGCAGCAGGCGCAGGGCGCGGCTGCCGAGGGCCAGCGGGGCACGGTTCTCGAACGGCGCGTTGTCGTCACGCACCTCGCTGACACGGCTGACATAGCGGGCGCCAGCGACGGCTTCGCCCTCGTCGACGGTGTCGCGGGCCCCCGCCCGCTTGAGTGGCAGCCCCAGGTGGACAACGCCATCGCGCAGATCGTCGGGCACTTCCAGCGGCGCAGGTGGCAGGTCGTCGCGGGGGATGTCGAACGGCGTACCGTCGGGCAGCAAGCCACGGGCGCTGAGAATCGCCACCTTGCCCTGGGCAAGCAGGCCCTGGTCGAGCAGCAGCTCGGAGAACCCCCACGCGGCCACGCTCAGCGGCCGGTTGCGGGCGTCGACGAGGTGTTCGAGGTAGCGATCATGCTGTTGGAAATGCTGGGTCGTGATGAACATGCCTTCCGACCACACCACGCGATTGTTCCAGGACATGGGGACTCCGATTGCCTAGCGGGCAGGTTCAGGTTGTGGGGTGGCCACGGCGCTGCGCACGGCACGCACATCGAGGCTGATCTGATAGTCCCGCGGCGGCACCGGCAGCAGGCTGCGCCACTGGGCCTGGTCGATCTCGCGGTAACCGACCACCAGGCCGATGTGGCGAGTGGCAGGGTCGAGCGGACGTTCCAGGCGCAACTGGCCGCCGGGCTGCAACAGCACTTCGTCCTGGTCGATCAGGTCGGCGCCGAGGGTGGCCTGGGCGCGCTCGGCCAGGGCGAAGTAGTCGGCGCGGGCAAATGCGGCGCTGTTCTTCAACTCGTACAGGCGCACCCGTACCGGCGCAGGCGTGCCGCCAGGGCCCGGGTTCAGCCCCTCGGCGGCACTGAAATACAGGGTCACGGCTGCGCTGTCCGGTGCACTGTCGGCAGCGGGGGCAACCGGCGTGTCCTTGCTGCAGGCAGCCAGCAGCACCAGGCTCAGGGCTGCGACCAGTCGTATTGCTTTCATCCTTGTCCTCTTGACGTACCGTGGTCTTCCTGGGTGCGCTCAACTACGTTGCAAACGGCTGCTGTGGGCCTCGTAGGCGCGGCTGAATTCGCGGCCGAACAGTTCCTGGAAATCGTCTTCGGCTTCACGGGAGATCTGCCCGTAAAGCTCGGTGAACTGCTGCCAGCAGTGGGCCTGGCGCGAGCCACCGAACAACTTGGCCAGCCCAGCCGCAGGTGCCAGGCGCTGCTCCAGGCGCGCCGGCTGGAAACACGCGAGCAGGTGCTTGATTGCGGCCTGCACGCCCGCCATCACCGCCAGCTGGTGGGCGCGCACATCATCGAAGCTTTCGCGCACGGCCTGGTCCGGCGCCATGAACGCCTGGTTACCGTGACGCAGCAACAGCAGCAACGCCTCGTCGGCATTGGGGGCGAACTTCAGCGGGTTGTTCTGCACCGGGGCGATGGTGGTCTGCTGCATGCGAAACTCGCCCTTCAGGCTGCTGCGTGCACGCAACACGTCGATCAGGCCCTCCACCATCAAGCGGTAGCTCTGGCCGATGGCCTCCATTTGCGCTGCGGCGTCGGCGGCGTCGATGCGCAGGTGCTCGATACCGGCGCCGCGCAGGAACGCCTGCAGCAACGCATCGCTGCTTGCGGCTGGCGCAGGTGCGGCGACTGGTTCGCTTGCAGCAGGCTGTACAGGCGCTGCCGGAACGGCTGGCGCAGGCGGCGCAGTCGGGGTCGGGGCCGGGGTCTGTGCCGGTGCCGGTGCCGAGCCGAACAGGTTCCAGTCTTCCGGGATCATCCCCGGCGCAGCCGGTTCGGCGGCCGGGGCAGGCGCCACCACCGGGGTTGGCGGGCGGAAGTCGTGCTGCTGAGCCGGCACATGGTCGGGCTGGCTGACCGGCGGCACGCTCGAGGGGCCGAGGAAGTCGAACAGGTCAGGCAGCGTGTCGTGGTTCGACGCACCTTGCAGGAACGCAGCCGGCGCACCGGAAATCGGCGGGGCGGGAACGGCCGGGGCCGCCACCTGGTTGGCCATCAGCGCCTCGAAACTGTGTACCTGGGGTTCGCCCTCCAGGGCGCCAGGCAGGTTCGCCTCGATGCGCGCCTGTATCTCGTATTCCCCAATACGGATAACTTCGCCATCCAGTAACTGCTCACTGTTACCGCGACGCAAGCGAATACCGGCACGAACTAATTCCACACCGTTCGTACTGTCATCGGTCAAAAAATATCGCCCGTCCTTGAACTGGATCACACAATGCCGGGCCGATACCAACCGCTCGGGGTCAGGAAGTACCCAGTCATTATCCGCCGCACGGCCAAGCGTGATGGCACCGGTTTCCAGCCGCATCTCCGGGCATTGCCCGGGAGTAATCTTGTGGTAACTAGTGATAGTTAGGCAAAGTGCCATCACGCCTCCATGCATCCATTTAAAACATCAATCCATCCATTTGAGTTGTTTCCCCACAACCACTCAAATACAGCTGCACCCCTTGATTTACGGGGGCTTCGTGCACACAACCGAACATACGACGGCTATTCAACGCTAATGCCGAGGCTAACCGAATGGAATCGGACGAGTGGTGCTCGGTAACTGCCAACGGATTCACAGCTGGCACTCGGGGGCGCGTAGCTTACCTTGACACTCGCGAATAAATAAACCATAAATGCGCAACTTCGAAGTGCCAAAATAATATCACCATGATATCACCCCGGCACTCTTTGGAAAGTTTGTGCGCCAGTTCACACTTGCAACTTCGCACAACAACACGCCCTCACCAAGGGCCGATATGGAGATCGAATTCTGGTGAACGCATCGCCGCTGCTCGCCGCTGTTTCCGCTGACTTTCCCTGCGGCGATGACCTCGAATATGACGCCGAGTTTCTGCAACTGGAGCGTGACGCCCAGGGCCGCCCCGAGCGCGTCATGGGCGACGCCGTCCAGCCTGCCGAGCCACCACAGTGGCGCGATATCGAGCAGGCAAGCACGACCTTGCTGCAACGCAGCAAGGACCTGCGCATCACCCATTTCCTGCTTCAGGCCAACCTGGCCCTGCACGGCCTCCCAGGGCTTGCCGCCAGCCTGGAACTGATCCGCGATCTGCTCGGCGAGTACTGGCTGCACCTGCACCCACAACTGGACGCCGCCGACGACAACGACCCTACGGTACGGGTCAACGCCCTGGCCGGCCTGGCCTGCGACACCAACATCGCGCTGCTGCGTGACGCCGTGCTGGTGCGCTCCCGTGCCTTTGGCCCGGTCACCCTGCGCGCGGCACTGCACGCCGCAGGCGTGCAGCATTTCGCCAGCGAACAGCTCAGCGCCGAGGAACTGGCCGCCGCCCTGCGTGACGCCGACGCCGACCAGCTGCAGCAATGCCAAGAGGCGCTGCGGCTGGCCCGCGAGGCGGTGGACGCCATCGAGAGCCGGGTCAACGACCAGGTCGGGTCGGCCAGCGGTATCGATTTGTCAGCCTTGCGCCAGCCGCTGCGCCAGGTGCAGCAGGTACTGGCTGACTACTGCCCCGACGGGGCGGGCCCAGCCCCGCAAGCCGATGACACGCCGGCTGCCGAGCGCGATGACGAGCGGCAGGCGACCGCCAGTGCCGCCCCGGGCACACGGCCGGCTGCCCGCCCTGGTGAAGTCAACAGCCGCGAAGACGTGCAGCAGAGCCTTGACCGCCTGCTGCAGTACTACGCCCGCCACGAACCATCAAGCCCGCTGCCGGTACTGCTGCACCGGGCGAAGAAGCTGGTCAATGCCGATTTCGCAACCATTGTGCGCGACCTGATCCCCGATGGCTGGTCGCAATTCGAGAACCTGCGCGGCCCCGAGGACAACTGACGTCCTCGGCCCGCATCAACACCGACGCCCGCAACGAACAGCGCCGCCGTACCGGCGACCAGGAGGAACAACGTGGCGAAAGACAGCTCCCAGAAATTCATCGCGCGCAACCGTGCGCCGCGGGTGCAGATCGAATATGACGTCGAGCTCTACGGCGCCGAAAAGAAAGTCCAGTTGCCGTTCGTCATGGGCGTGCTGTCGGACCTTGCCGGCAAGCCGGCCGAGCCGCTGCCAGCGGTGGCCGAGCGCAAGTTCCTGGAAATCGACGTCGACAACTTCGACTCGCGCCTGAAGGCGATGAAGCCACGCGTGGCCTTCAACGTGCCCAACGAACTGACCGGCGAAGGCAACCTGAGCCTGGACATCACCTTCGAGAGCATGGACGACTTCAGCCCGGCCGCCGTGGCGCGCAAGGTCGACGCCCTCAACCAGCTGCTCGAGGCCCGCACCCAATTGGCCAACCTGCTGACCTACATGGACGGCAAGACCGGTGCCGAGGACATCATCCTCAAGGCCATCAAGGACCCGGCCCTGCTGCAAGCCCTGGCCAGCGCACCGAAACCCGTCGACAACGAGCCCAAGGCCTGAGGAGACAGCCCATGAACGATCCATTGCGCGACGCCCAGGCCCAGCCGGGAGCTGCCACCCAGGACCCGAGCGAGTTCGCCGCCCTGTTGCTGCAGGAATTCAAGCCCAAGACCGAACGTGCCAAGGAAGCGGTCGAAAGCGCCGTTCGTACCTTGGCCGAGCAGGCCCTGGCGCAGACCAGCCTGGTGTCCAACGATGCCATTGGCTCGATCGAGCAGATCATTGCCGCCATCGACGCCAAGCTGACCGCACAGGTCAACCAGATCATCCATCACAACGACTTCCAGCAGCTGGAAAGCGCCTGGCGTGGCCTGCATTACCTGGTCAACAACACCGAGAGCGACGAGCAACTGAAGATCCGCGTGCTCAACGTCTCGAAGACCGAGCTGCACAAGACCTTGAAGAAATTCAAGGGCACTGCCTGGGACCAGAGCCCGGTGTTCAAGAAACTGTACGAGGAAGAGTACGGCCAGTTCGGCGGCGAACCTTATGGCTGCCTGGTCGGCGACTACTACTTCGACCAGTCGCCACCCGACGTCGAGCTGCTGGGCGAAATGTCGAAGGTCTGCGCCTCGATGCACGCGCCGTTCATTGCCGCCGCCTCGCCGACCGTGATGGGCATGGGCTCCTGGCAGGAGCTGAGCAACCCGCGCGACCTGACCAAGATCTTCACCACCCCGGAATATGCTGGCTGGCGCTCGCTGCGTGAGTCCGAAGACTCGCGCTACATCGGCCTGACCATGCCGCGCTTCCTGGCGCGTCTGCCTTATGGCGCCAAGACCGACCCGGTCGAGGCATTTGCCTTCGAAGAAGACACCGACGGCGCCGACAGCAGCAAGTACACCTGGGCCAACGCCGCCTATGCCATGGCCGTGAACATCAACCGCTCGTTCAAGTACTACGGCTGGTGCTCGCGCATTCGTGGCGTGGAGTCGGGTGGCGAAGTGCAGGGCCTGCCGGCGCACACCTTCCCCACCGACGACGGTGGCGTGGACATGAAGTGCCCGACCGAAATCGCCATTTCCGACCGCCGCGAAGCGGAGCTGGCCAAGAACGGGTTCATGCCGCTGTTGCACAAGAAGAACACCGACTTCGCTGCCTTCATTGGTGCCCAGTCGCTGCAGAAGCCGGCCGAGTATGACGACCCGGACGCCACCGCCAACGCCAACCTGGCCGCGCGCCTGCCGTACCTGTTCGCCACCTGCCGCTTCGCTCACTACCTCAAGTGCATCGTTCGCGACAAGATCGGCTCGTTCAAGGAGAAGGACGAGATGCAGCGCTGGCTGCAGGACTGGATCCTCAACTACGTCGACGGCGACCCGGCGCACTCCACCGAGACCACCAAGGCCCAGCACCCGCTGGCAGCGGCCGAGGTTGTGGTCGAGGACGTCGAAGGCAACCCGGGTTACTACAACTCGCGCTTCTACCTGCGCCCGCACTACCAGCTCGAAGGGCTGACCGTGTCGCTGCGCCTGGTATCGAAGCTGCCTTCGGCCAAAGGGGCCTGACAGACTTCGGGGCCGCTTCGCGGCCCTTTCGCGACGCAAGGCCGCTCCTGCACAGAGGGCCGACGTCGTGTGTTGAGTGAGAGACCGACGCAGCTTCTGTAGGAGCGGCCTTGCGTCGCGAAAGGGCTGCGCAGCAGCCCCAACTGCACCAAACCGCCAACCTGACGCGTAATACCGAGGACACCATGGCTGTAGACATTTTCATCAAGATCGGCGACATCAAGGGCGAGTCCCACGACAAGGCCCATAAGGACGAAATCGACGTGCTCAACTGGAGCTGGGGCATGTCCCAGTCCGGCAACATGCACATGGGCAGCGGCGGCGGCTCGGGCAAGGTCAACATCCAGGACCTGTCGATCACCAAGTACATCGACAAGGCCAGCCCCAACCTGATGGCCCACTGCTCCAGCGGCAAGCACATCGACAAGGTCAAGCTGACCGTGCGCAAGGCCGGGGGCGAGAGCCAGGTCGAGTACCTGATTATCAACCTTGAAGAAGTCATCATCAGCTCGCTGAGCACTGGTGGCTCGGGCAGCGACGACCGCCTGACCGAGCACGTGACCCTGAACTTCGCCAAGGTCACCGTCGACTATCAGCCGCAGAAAGCCGACGGCACCAAGGAAGGCGGCCCGATCAAGTACGGCTGGAACATCCGCTCCAACGTCAAGATCTGACCGACCGCGCCCGCGCCGCCTTGGCTGGCGCGGGCGCCTTCCCCCACCTCACCCGCTCACGGTGAACCCCATGGCCAAGCCTTCTTTCATCAACCTCTGGAATGCCTACCCGACCGACTCCTCGCCTTGCGACGGCGGCTGGGACAACCAGTGCGCCATCCGCATGAGTATCGCGCTCAACGGCGAGCACACCATCAAGGTGAACGCCGGTACCTACAGCGAACCACGTTGTGCCCATGGCCATGCCCGGGGTGCCGAATCGCTGGCCAACTGGCTGTGGAAGCACCATCTTGGCGCCCCGCTGCAACTGAGCGGCAGCGCAAGCGACCGCCTCAAGCTCGGCGAAAAGCGCGGCATCATCTTCTTCAAGGACTGCTTCGCCCGTGCCGGGCAGGCATTCGAAAACCGTACTGGCGATCACATCGATTTGTGGGACAGAGGCCGGGTCACGGGCTATTTCGCCGACCAGGCCCATCGTTCCAAGGCCGTCTGGTTCTGGGAGCTGAAATGAAACGTGCGCCCAAAGCCATGCCGGCCCTGCTGGTCGCGTTCGCCCTGAATGCCTGTGCACAGCCCCCCGCTCCCTTGTCGAACGCGGCGCCTGAGGTCAGCCTTGCCGGGAAAAAGCTCGTGCTGGTGAACCACGAAGGCCGCTGCGCGCTGCGCAAGGCCGATGCCTCGCTATTGCAGCTGGAAATGCCCTGGCCTTGCCAGCTCAGCCCGGAGCGAGATGGCGGCAAGCCTCGCGTGGAGCAGTTCAATGGCGCGCAGATCATCATTGTCAGCCATGTGCAGCCAGACCCGTCACAACCCGGCCGTTGCGAAAGCCAGTACCAGGCTGTTCGCCAACTGGGCGAGCGCCTGGAGCCTTCCATCCTGGCACGTGGCGCCAGCTGCTCGAACGGCCCTGTAGACCAGAAGAACTTCGTGGGGCTGTTCGAGTGGTAGCCGAAATCGCCGCCCGCGACCGTCTGCAGCCCTCGCTGCTGGACCGCCTGACCGACGACGACCCGGGCAACCCGCAGGAAGCGCCGGACAAGCGCGTGCTCAGCCTGCACCAGCTCAAGGCCTCGGTACTGCGCGACCTCGCCTGGTTGCTCAACACCACTTCGCTGCTCGACAGCGCCGCGACTCTGGGCACCCCGGCCGGGGCTTCGGTGATCAACTACGGCCTGCCGGCCCTGGCCGGCAACAGCGCCTCGAACATCGACCTGGCCGCCCTGGAGCGCATCATCCACCAGGCCATCGCTACCTACGAGCCACGCATCCTCGCCCATACCTTGAAGGTGCGTGCCCAGGCCGCACCCGGCGAGATGAATGCCAACGCCCTGAGTTTCGAAATCGAAGGTGACCTGTGGGCCCAGCCGGCGGCCTTGCCGTTGCTGCTGCAGACCGAGGTGGACCTTGAGTCCGGCCATGTGCGCGTGGCCCCTGCCGAACGCCGGAGGCGTGCATGAACCCGCGCCTGCTCGAGCTGTACAACCAGGAGCTGCAGCACATCCGCGAAAGTGCGGCGGAGTTCGCCCGGGAATACCCGAAGATCGCCGGGCGCCTGACGCTGTCCGGGATCGAGTGTGCCGACCCCTATGTCGAGCGCCTGCTCGAAGGCTTCGCCTACCTCACCGCGCGGGTGCAACTGAAGCTGGATGCCGAGTACCCGACCTTCACCCACAACCTGCTGGAGATCGCCTACCCGCACTACCTGGCGCCTACCCCGTCGATGACCGTGGTGCAACTGCAGACCGACCCCGACGAGGGTTCACTGGCCGCCGGGTTCCGCCTGCCGCGTGACAGCGTGCTGCGCGCCAACCTGGGGCGCAACTCGCAAACCCCGTGCGAGTTCCGCAGCACCCAGGACGTCACCCTCTGGCCCTTGCAGGTAGCCCGCGCCGAGTACTTCGGCAACCCTGGCGCGGTGCTCGGGCGCCTGGCCAGCAGCGTGCCGCAAGCCCGCGCCGGCCTGCGCCTGACCCTGCGCAGTGGCGCCGAGCTGCCGTTCGCCAGTTTGCCGCTCAGCCATCTGCCGCTGTACCTCAACGGCGCCGACGAAACCCCGTTCCGCCTCTACGAGCAACTGCTGGGCAGCGCCTGTGCGGTGTTCGTGCGCCAACCCGGCGCCGATTGGGTGGAGCGTATTCCGGTCGAACAGGCCCTGCGCCCGTGTGGCTTCGATGACCGTGAAGCGGCGTTGCCGGTGGTGCCCCAGGCCTTCCAGGGCTACCGCCTGCTGCAAGAGTACTTCGCCCTGCCGCAGCGCTTCCTGTTCGTCGATTTTGCCGGGCTGGAGCAGGCCGTACAGCGCTGCACCGGCCAGACGCTGGAAGTGCTGGTATTGTTCGAACGCTTCGACCAGAGCCTGGAGAGCAGCGTCGGCGCGAGCCAGTTCGTGCCGTTCTGCACCCCGGCGATCAACCTGTTTCCGCGCCGGGTCGACCGCCTGCACCTTTCCGATCGAGTGCATGAGCACCACGTGATCGCCGACCGCACCCGGCCCACCGATTTCGAGATCCATTCCCTGCAGCGGGTCACCGGCCACGGCACCGGGCCGGATCAGGAATTCCTGCCGTTCTATGCGGTGCGCGACCCGTCGCGCTACGGCCGCGACCAGGCCTACTACATCGTGCGCCGGGAGCCGCGGGTGCTGTCCAGCGACCAGCGACGCAATGGCACCCGCTCCAGCTACATGGGCAGCGAAACGTTCATCAGCCTGGTCGACGGCCAGCAGGCACCCTACCGCCACGACCTGCGCCAGCTGGGTATCAGCGCCCTGTGCAGCAACCGCGACCTGCCACTGTTCATGAGTGTTGGCGACGGGCGCAGCGACTTCAGCCTGGCCGACAGCGCACCGGTTGCCGGCGTGCGTTGCCTGGCCGGCCCGAGCCGGCCCAAGGCCAGCCATGCCCACGACAACCGCGCCTGGCGCCTGATCAGCCAGCTGTCGCTGAACTACCTGTCTCTGGCCGAGCACGGCCAGGGCGCCGCCGCCCTGCGCGAATTGCTGCGCCTGTATGGCGACCCGCAGGACAGCGCCCTGAACCTGCAGATCGACGGCCTGCGCGACGTCAGCAGCAAGCCCTGCACCCGACGCCTGCCGATGCCCGGGCCGATCGTTTTCGGGCGTGGCCTGGAGATCACCCTGACCTTCGACGAAAACGCCTTCCGCGGGACCGGCGTGTTCCTGCTCGGCGCGGTGTTCGAGCGTTTCCTGACCCGCTACGTGTCGATCAACAGCTTCACCGAAACGGTACTGCGCACCAGCGAACGCGGCGAGATCATGCGCTGGTCGGCCAAACCGGGGCGCAGGCCGACCTTATGAACACCTTGCAGGCCATGCAGGACGAGCCCTGGGCGTACGACTTCTTCCAGGCGCTGCGCCGCCTCGAAGCGCAATACCCCGAGCTGCCACGCTTCGGTCATTCCCTGCGCCTGGCCGACGAGCCTGTGCGCCTGGGCCAGCGCCTGGACTGCGGGTTCGCCCCGTCGACCCTGGCCTCGGTCAGCGCCGACGGCAACCAGCCGGCGCGCCTGGAGCAGTTCTTCTTCGGCCTCGGAGGCCCCAACGGGCCGCTGCCACTGCACCTGACCGAATACATGCGCGAGCGCCAGCGCAACCATGCCGACTCGACCAGCAAGGCGTTCCTCGACGTCTTCCATCACCGCCTGCTGAGCCTGTTCTACCGTGCCTGGGCCGAAGCCCGACCGACCGTCAGCCACGATCGCCCGGGGGATGACTACTGGGCCGCGCGCCTGGCGGCGCTCAGTGGCCGTGGCCAGCCCGAACTGCAAGGCCAGGGCGCGCTGGCCGACACCGCCAAACTGCACTGGTCCGGCCACCTGAGCGCGCAAACGCGCTACCCGGACGGCCTGTGCAGCATCCTCAGCGGGTATTTCGGCGTGCCTGTGACGCTGGAAGAATATGTCGGCCAGTGGCTTGAGCTGCCCGAACGCAGCCAGCTCGGCGTGCGCGCCAACCGCCTGGGCATGGACCTTTGCCTGGGCCGCTACGCCTGGGACCGCCAGCACAAGTTCCGGCTGTGCCTCGGCCCGCTCAGCCTCGACCAGTACCACGCCCTGCTGCCTGGCGGACAGGCCTTCGTCGAACTGGCGGCATGGGTCGCCGAATACCTGGGCCAGGAACTGGACTGGGACCTCAACCTGATCCTCGCGCAGGACCAGGTGCCTGCGCTGCAACTCAATGCCGGCCAACGCCTGGGCTTCGATACCTGGCTCGGCCGCCCTTCGCACGATGCATGCGACCTGAAGCTGGCCCGGTACTACGCCGACCAGCCGGCCGCCGCCCACCATACAAGGAACCAGGACCATGGGTGAAATCAGCCGCGCCGCGCTGTTCGGCAAACTCAACAGCGTCGCCTACAAGGCCATCGAGGCCGCAACGGTGTTCTGCAAGCTGCGGGGCAACCCCTATGTCGAACTGGTGCACTGGCTGCACCAGTTGCTGCAACTGCAGGACAGCGACCTGCACCGTATCGTGCGCCAGTTCGATATCGAGCCGGCGCGCCTGGCCCGCGACCTGACCGATGCGCTGGACCGGCTGCCACGCGGTTCGACCTCGATCACCGACCTTTCCTCGCAGGTGGAAGAAGCCGTCGAGCGCGGCTGGGTATACGGCAGCCTGATGTTCGGCGAGAGCCAGGTGCGCAGCGGCTACCTGCTGGTCGGCATCCTCAAGACACCTGGCCTGCGCCATGCCCTGCTGGGGCTGTCGAACGAGTTCGCCAAGCTGAAGATCGAGGCGTTGAGCGAACGCTTCGACGAGTACGTGGGAGACTCACCGGAAAACCACCTGGCCGCCACCGACGGCTTCAGCGCTGCGCAGCCTGGCGAGGCCAGCGGCGCCGTGGCGCCTGCGGCGATGGGCAAGCAGGAGGCGCTCAAGCGCTTTACCGTCGACCTTACCGAACAGGCCCGAAGCGGCAAGCTCGACCCTATCGTCGGCCGTGACGAAGAGATCCGCCAGCTGGTCGATATCCTCATGCGACGCCGGCAAAACAACCCGATCCTTACCGGCGAAGCGGGTGTCGGCAAGACCGCCGTGGTCGAAGGGTTCGCCTTGCGCATCGTCGCTGGCGACGTGCCGCCGGCGCTCAAGGACGTCGAGCTGCGCAGCCTGGACGTCGGCCTGTTGCAGGCCGGCGCCAGCATGAAAGGCGAGTTCGAACAGCGCCTGCGCCAGGTGATCGAGGATGTGCAGGCCTCGCCCAAACCGATCATCCTGTTCATCGATGAAGCCCATACCCTGGTCGGTGCCGGTGGCGCCGCCGGCACCGGCGATGCCGCCAATCTGCTCAAACCGGCACTGGCCCGTGGCAGCCTGCGCACGGTGGCGGCTACCACCTGGGCCGAGTACAAGAAGCACATCGAGAAGGACCCGGCCCTGACCCGTCGCTTCCAGGTGGTGCAGGTGGACGAGCCGAGCGAAGCCAAGGCGCTGCTGATGATGCGTGGGGTGGCATCGACCATGGAGCAGCACCACCAGGTGCAGATCCTCGACGAAGCACTCGAAGCCGCGGTCAAGCTGTCGCACCGCTACATCCCGGCGCGCCAGCTGCCGGACAAGTCAGTGAGCCTGCTCGATACCGCCTGCGCGCGCGTGGCCATCAGCCTGCACGCGGTGCCGGCCGAGGTCGACGACAGCCGCCGGCGTATCGAGGCGCTGGAGGTCGAGCAGGCGATCATCGCCCGTGAAGCCGCCATCGGTGTGCCTACCGGGCAGCGCCAGGCCCAGGCCGACACCCTGCTGGCCGAAGAGCGCCAACGCCTGGCCACGCTGGAAAGCCGCTGGGCCGAAGAAAAGGCCCTGGTCGACCAATTGCTGGCCACCCGCGCCCAGCTGCGCGACCAGGCCGGGGTGGTCGACCAGGACGCGCAGGTGCCAGGCAACCCTGAACTGCGCGAAACGCTGGCCGACCTGCAACGGCGCCTGAGCGCCCTGCAAGGCGAGAGCCCGTTGATCCTGCCGACCGTGGATTACCAGGCAGTGGCCTCGGTGGTGGCCGACTGGACCGGGATTCCGGTGGGACGCATGGCGCGCAACGAGATCGAGACCGTGCTCAACCTCGACAGCCTGCTGGCCAGGCGCATCATTGGCCAGGACCACGCGCTTGAAATGATCGCCAAGCGCATCCAGACCTCCCGCGCCGGCCTCGACAACCCGAACAAGCCGATTGGCGTGTTCATGCTCGCCGGCACCTCTGGCGTGGGCAAGACCGAGACCGCACTGGCCCTGGCCGAGGCGCTGTACGGCGGTGAACAGAACCTGATCACCATCAACATGAGCGAGTTCCAGGAGGCCCATACCGTCTCGACCCTCAAGGGCGCCCCACCTGGCTACGTCGGCTACGGCGAAGGCGGTGTGCTGACCGAGGCCGTGCGCCGCCGGCCGTACAGCGTGGTGCTGTTGGACGAGGTGGAAAAAGCCCACCCGGACGTGCACCAGATCTTCTTCCAGGTGTTCGACAAGGGCGTGATGGAGGACGGCGAAGGCCGCCAGATCGATTTCCGCAACACGCTGATTCTGCTCACCACCAACGCCGGTACCGAGCTCATTGCGCGCACTTGCAGCGACCCACAGGCCCTGCCCGACCCGGACGCAGTGGCCAGCCAGCTGCGCAAGCCGCTGCTGGAAATCTTCCCGCCGGCGCTGCTCGGCCGCCTGGTGACCATCCCCTACTACCCGCTCAGCGACGCCATGCTCAAGGCCATCACCCGCCTGCAACTGGAGCGCATCCGCAAGCGCGTGGAAGGCACGCACAAGGTCGGCTTCGCCTACGACGAAAGGGTGGTGGAGCTGATCGTCTCGCGCTGTACCGAAACCGAAAGCGGTGGCCGCATGATCGACGCCATCCTCACCAACGGCCTGCTGCCGGACATGAGCCGCGAGTTCCTCACCCGCATGCTCGAAGGCAAGCCGCTGGCGAGCGTGCGCATCAGCCGCCGCGACAACGACTTGCACTATGACTTCGGCGCAGCCGACTGACAGGACGGACCATGCTGTTCACGCAGTTCACGCGCCTGGCGCAGATCAACAGCCCGTTGGGGCCGGACAAGCTGATCCTGGCCGAAATGGGTGGCAGCGACGAGCTCGGCCGCCTGTTCGACTATGAGCTGCAGCTGACCAGCGACGACACGGCCATCGACCTCAATGCCCTGCTGGGCAAGCCGATGAGCCTGAGCGTGCAGCAGGGCCTCGGCACGTCACGTTACTTCCATGGCATCGTCGCCCGCTGCAGCCAGTCGGTGGACCAAGGCCAGTTCGCCAGCTACCGGGTCACCCTGCGCCCGTGGTTGTGGCTGCTGACCCGCACCAGCGACTGCCGCATCTTCCAGCACCTGAGCGCGCCACAGATCATCAAGCAGGTGTTTCGCGACCTGGGCTTTTCCGACTTCGAGGATGCCCTGAGCCGCAGCTACCGCGAACGCGAATACTGCGTGCAGTACCGCGAGACCAGCTTCGACTTCGTCAGCCGGTTGATGGAAGAGGAAGGCATCTACTACTTCTTCCGCCACGAAGCGCAGCGCCACGTGCTGGTGCTGGCCGACGCTTATGGCGCGCACCCGCAGGTGCCTGGCTACGAAAGCGTGCCCTTCTACCCGCCGGACGGGCAGCACCGCGAGCGTGACCACATCAACGACTGGCACCTGGCCCAGGAAGTCCAGCCAGGTTCCCTGGAGCTCAACGACTACGACTTCCAGCGCCCCAGCGCGCGCATCGACGTGCGCTCGGCCATGCCACGCCCGCACCAGGCCGGTGACTACCCGCTGTACGACTACCCCGGCGCCTACCAGCAAAGCCAGGATGGCGAACACTATGCGCGTACTCGCCTGGAGTCGCTGCAGAGCCAGCACGAGCGGGTCGAGCTGCGCGGCAACGCCCGCGGCCTGGGCAGTGGCCACCTGTTCAGCCTCAGCGGGTTCACCCGCCAGGACCAGAACCGCGAGTACCTGATCGTCGGCGCACGCTACTACGTGCATCAGGAGCGCCTGGAAAGCGGCACCGGCAGCAGCGCAGCGCAATTCGAAAGCAACCTCAGCTGCATCGACGCACAGCAGAGCTTCCGCCCGCAGGGCAGCACCGTGCGGCCGATCGTCAAGGGCCCGCAAACCGCCGTGGTGGTCGGGCCCGCCGGCGAGGAAATCTGGACCGACCAATATGGCCGGGTGAAGGTGCACTTCCACTGGGACCGCCACGACCAGTCCAACGAGAACAGCTCCTGCTGGATCCGCGTATCGCAGGCCTGGGCCGGCAAGAACTGGGGCTCGATGCAGATCCCGCGCATCGGCCAGGAGGTGATCGTCAGCTTCCTCGAAGGCGACCCCGACCGGCCCATCATCACTGGCCGCGTCTACAACGCCGAACAGAGCGTGCCCTACGACTTGCCCGCCAATGCGACGCAAAGCGGCATGAAGAGCCGCTCGAGCAAAGGCGGCAGCCCGGCCAATTTCAATGAAATCCGCATGGAAGACAAAAAGGGCGCCGAGCAGATCTACGTGCATGCCGAGCGCAACATGGACACCGTGGTCGAGCAGAGCGAGACGCTGGCGGTCGGCATCAACCGTACCCAGACGGTGGGCATGCTGGAAACCATCACCATCGGCCAGGACCGCATCCGCGCCGTGCGCCGTGACGACATGTTGCTGGTCGGCGCCAGCAAGACCGATAGCGTCAGCACCAGCTACCTGATCGAAGTGGGCGAAAACCTGCGCCTGGTGTGCGGCAAGAGCGTGATCGAGCTCAACGCCAGCGGCCAGATCAATATCAGCTGCGAGCAGTTCAGCTTCCATGCCAGGCAGAACGGCGAGATCAATACCGACGGCACCCTCGACTTGAACGTCGGCAGCGGTGCGCAGACCGCGCCCGACAACCAGGGTGTGAAAAAGACCATCGACGACTCGGTGAAGGCGATCTTCTCCGGCTCCGACCAGTAACGAGACCTGTCATGAGTTATCGCGTCAACGAATTCCGCCTGGCCCTGCCCGATGCCGCCGTGCAGGACAGCAGTATCAACATCCTGCGCTTCGAGGCACTGGCCACCTCGCTGATCATCAGCCGCAGCCTGCTGGCCGAAGGCGAGACCTTGCAGAGCAATTTCGATGGCCAGTTGCAGCGCCTGCAGCAGCAGGTCAAGGACCTGCGCATGCAGCCCGCCCAGGCTGTGCAGGTAGGCGCCGGGCAGGCGATCGCCGCCATCGAGCTGACCAGCCAGTTCAGCAAGGGCCAGGAGAAGGTCTATCAGTACCAGCTGGCCCTGGTGCTGCCTGGCACGCGCAAGATGTTTGCCCTGAGCTACGTCAAGGCCAGCCCGCTGGGCGCGGCCGAAGCGGCGCACTGGGCAAGCATCAAGCAGTCGCTCGACTTCGACAGCCTGGGCTGATCGCGCACCATGTCCGACGCACTGTGGGCCGCCCGCGAAGGCGACGCGCTGATGCACACCTCGATGCTGGCCGACATCGTCGGGGGTGTGCTGGAAATCGCCGCCACGGTGGCCATCGGCGCCCTGGCCACTGCCGCAGTGGCGGCGGCATTCGGCCTGACCGTGGCCACTGGCGGCCTGGGCTGCTTCGTGCTGGGCGCGGTGGTCGGCCTGGTGGTCGGTGTGGTCATGGCCAAGACCGGAGCCGATACAGGCCTGAGCCGATTATGCGAGGGCATCGGCAATTTCCTGTTCCCGCCGTCGGTGCAGGCCAACATCATCAGTGGCTCGTCGAACACTCGCACCAACGGCAAGCGCGCGGCACGTGCTGCCGGCGTCGTCACCGGCCCGCCAGCACCGTTGGCGCAGGCCGGCGCCGAGGCTGGCGAGGCGAAGGAAGAAACCTTCCTCGACATGGCCAAGGGCTTCTTCTCGCAAATGTGGCGGCCGACCGTGGCCACGCCCGCCGCCAATACCTTGCCGGCACCGGACGACAAGGTACTTTGCAGCAAGCACCCGCCGATGCCACCGCAGTACCTGGCCGAGGGGTCCAGCAAGGTGCTGATCAATGGCCACCCGGCCTGCCGCAGCGGTGACCGCAGCACCTGCGAAGCGGTGATCGTCGATGGCGGCCTGGTGTCGAACAACGTGCGCATCGGCGGCGAGCCGATCGTGGTGCGCGAGATTCGCAGCGGCAAGACGCCGGGCATCGGCCTGGCAGTGACCGCGTTGATGCTGCTGCGCGGGCGTGGCGGCAAGTTCTACAGCAAGTTCGGCTGCATGCTGCTGGGTGGGGTGAGCAGTTTCGTCTCCGGGCAGGTTACCAATGCCATCGTTCAGGCAACGTCCGGCTCACCCAACCCGGTGCACGCGTCTACCGGGGCAAAGATCCTGTGCGGGCCCGACGAGCTGGATTTCAGCCTGCAGGCGCTGCTGCCCCTGGACTGGCAACGGCTCTACAACAGCCGCGACGAGCGCCGTGAAGGGCTGTTCGGCGCAGGTTGGAGCATCGAGTACGAGGTGTTCGTGCAACTGCACCTGGACGCCGATGGCAGCGAGCGCTTGTCGTTTACCGATGAACAGGCTCGGGTCATCGACATGGGCTACATTGCCCGCGCCGACGCCGTGTTCAGCGCCGGTGAAGGGTTGAGCGTACGCCGCTCGCAACAGGACGAAATCCTGATCGAGGATATCGACAAAGGGCTGTACCGCCTGTTCCAGCCCTCCCCTGGAAAACCAGGCCACTGGCGCCTGAGCGCCATGGGTGACCGCAACGACAACCGCATCTATCTGGACTATGACGAAAGCGGGCGCCTGATCCGGCTGCGTGACACGTTCGACCTTGTACAGGTCGAGTTGCACTATGCGCCACAGTGGCCACAACGGGTCGCCCGCCTGGAACGTCGCCATGCCGAGGGCGACCTGCAGTTGCTGGTCAGTTACCAGTACGATGCCTGTGGCGACCTGGCGGCAGTGTACGACAGCCAGGGCAGGCTGCGCCGCCGCTTTGTCTACGACGAACAACGGCGCCTGGTCGAGCATGAGAACGCTGCTGGTCTGCGCTGCTTCTACGAATGGGCATTGACCGAAGACGACTGGCGGGTGGTGCATTACAGGAGCAGTGGCGGTGATGAGTACCAGTTCGAGTACGACATCCCTGCGCGCACGACCCGGATCACCGATGGCTTGCAACGTGTCAGCACGCGACGCTGGAATGCCCAGTACCAGATCACCGAATACATTGATGCAGTCGGCGCGACCTGGCGATTTGAATGGGACGACGAGCGTCAGTTGCTCGCAGCGGTCGATCCGATGGAAGGGCGCTGGCAATACTTTTACGATGCTTCGGGCAACCTGACCCAGACCGTCGACCCGCTGGGGCGCAGCGAATCGACGCAGTGGCTGGAGCATTGGTCGCTGCCGCGCTCGACGATGGACCCCGCCGGCAACAGCTGGCAGTACCGCTATGATCCGCGCGGCAACTGTATCGGCGAAACCGACCCGCAAGGTAACGTCACGCAGTACCGCTACGACCACCGTGGCCAGCCGACCGAGATCATCGACCCCGCAGGGCATTCGCGAACCCTGCGCTGGAGCGACCTGGGACTGCTTCTGCAGGAAACCGACTGCTCCGGCCACATCACACGCTATCGTTATGACCGCAACGGCCATTTGCTGTCAGTGACCGATGCGTTGAGCGAACGTACCGAGTTCGAGTACGACAGCGATGGCCTTCTGCTTGGCGTGACACGGCCAGACGGTACCCGTGAAGGTTATCGCTACGATGAGGCAGGAAGGCTGACGCAAGCGATCGACCCCGCTGGTGGTATCACCGCGTACCGCTTCGATGCCCGTGGTGTCCTGCTCCAGTCCATCGACCCGCAAGGACGCACGCTTGGCTACCAGGTCGACCCCTACGGTCGACTGCTGTCGCTGACCAACGAAAACGGCGAGCACTTTTACTTCCGGTGGGATGCTGCCAATCGCCTGGTCCGCGAGCAGTTTCTCGATGGAACCGCCAGGGAGTACCGTCACGACCCGTTGCACAATGTGGTGCAGGTGGCCTACACCCCGACGCCCGGTAACAGCTCGGTCGAGCCGATCGTCCACCGCCTGGAACGTGATGCCCTGGGTCGTCTGATTACCAAGACGACCGCGGATGGCGTTACCACCTATGGCTACGATGAGCTCGACAACCTTACCGAGGTTCATTTCGACGATGCTGCCGGCAACAGCGAAACCCTGCAATTGTGCTTTGACGCGCTGGGACAGCTGGTCGAGGAGCACAGTGGCAACGGCGTACTGCGCCATCGCTACGATGAGTTGGGCAACCTGTGCCGCACCCAGTTGTTCGATGGCCGCTGGATCAACCGCATGTACTACGGAAGCGGCCACCTGCACCAGATCAACCTGGACGGACATGTCATCAACGACTACGAACGCGATCGCCTGCACCGGGAAGTGCAGCGTACCCAGGGCGCGCTGCTCACACACCAGGAATATGACCGCAACGGACGTTTGCGCACCCGCAGATGCAGACCCGCCAGCCAACCCGTGCAATTACCCGCACCTTTCCAGCAGCGCTTCGAATACGACCCGCGCGATGACCTGAACCGGCGCGTGCGGCAGGTAGCCGGCCGGGTGCAGCATGACCAGATAATCCAGCTTGATGCTGGTGGGCGCCTGATGGGCAGTCATGACATTGCCAACGGCAATCATGAAACCTACCGCTACGATGCCGCCGGCAACCTGCTGGATGCCACGGCCAATGCGCCAGTTCTGCACGACAGGTTGCTGGCGTACCAGGACAAGCGCTACCGCTACGACGCCTTTGGCCGCCTGGTGGAAAAGCGCAGCAGCCGGCGCGGCATACAGCATTTCAGCTACGACGCAGAGCACCGCCTGGTAGAGGTACGCACTCGCCAGGCAGGGCGGGAACGCAGTGTACGCATGCGTTACGATCCGCTCGGGCGGCGGGTGGAAAAAAGCGAACATGATGGTGCCGGGCAGCTGCTCGGCCTGACGCGCTTTGCCTGGGACGGATTACGCCTGTTGCAGGAACAGCGCCATGGCCAGGTAAGCCTGTACCTGTACGAGGGTGACGGCTATGAGCCGCTGGCACGCATCGACGGCAGCGGGCCGAACCAGCAGGTGCTGCACTTCCATAATGACCTCGGGGGGCTCCCGGAGTGGCTGACCGATGAACAGGGACGCGTGGTATGGCAGGCCAGCTATCTGGGCTGGGGTTCTACCCTCGATGAGTCCCGCCAGGCCAGTTGCCTGCAGGAACAGAATCTGCGCTTCCAGGGGCAATACCTGGATCGGGAGACCGGGTTGCATTACAACACCTTCAGGTTCTATGACCCGGAGGTAGGCCGCTTTACTCAGCCTGACCCGATTGGCCTGTCTGGTGGTCACCAACTGTACCGGTATGCACCAAACCCGGTGACATGGGTCGATCCACTAGGTTGGCTGACCTTGACCGGTTATACCAAGGGCGGTATCAAGCGAACCACCGAAGCCTGGCGCAGCAGGCATGGTCCGGCGTCAATGCGTGACCACCACATGATCCCGCAAGAAATGTGGCGGGAAGACCGCGATTTCCGTAACCAGATGAAAGCTGCCGGAATTCGCAACCCCAAACGGTACATCGACCAGCAGATCTCGCGCATTCCGAATGCATTCCACGCCGACATTCACGCCAAAGGTTGGAACGAGGACTGGAAGAAGTGGTTCAACAACAACGCGAACTTCACCAAGAAGGACCTGCAAAAGCAGATCAAGGTGATGATGCGCCAATACAATGTGCCCAAGGCGACGAGGAACCATGTGCGTCGCTACGGCAAGAATGGCAAGGGCTGCGGAGGCTGACATGAACATCTATCACTTGGACAACGCGCCGACTCCCTGGGGAGACTGGGGCGCGGTACTGCTCCAGGGCATGATCGCCTGGGACGAAGATACCGATGTAGACAGCATCAAGCGGGCCGGCCCGTACACCCCGGCCGCCTACATACGTTCGGGTTCGCTGGTGCTCACCCAGCCGGTCAAGGAAGCACTGGAAAAAAGCGGCCTGAAGGGGATCGGGCGGTACGAGCACCTGGAGAAGACCCATATCGTTCACATCGACTGGCTGCACTGGGATACCAGCAAGCCCATTACCGATTACCTCGATCTGGAAGGCGGGCCGAGCTCGATCATCGACTCCCTGCCGCATGACCCTGGGCTTGCCAAGCGCATGCCGGAGTACTGGCAGGCATTCGTAGTGGGCAAGCTCAACCTGCTCAAGGACCCACAGCATGAACCTGCCGACCTCGGCCAGTATCTCAAGGTGCTCAAGGCCGACGAGCAAGCCGATTTCTTCAAAGGGGACGTCTATCGTGGGTACTTCCTGAGCGAACGAGCCAAGCAGTGGCTGGAACAGCAGTGCCCAGGTTGCTTTACATTCACCCTGCTCGGTTGAATCAGTCCAGCTGCCGAGCCCTCAGCGCCTGCGCCAGCATGTCAATGAAGGCGCGGACCTTGGCCGAACCGTACTTGCTCTCCCGGTGCAGTATATGGATTGGCCACGGCGCCTCTTCGTATTCGGCAAGGATCACCTGCAACTGCCCACTGGCCACCTCATCCGCGACCTGATACGACAGCAGGCGGGCAATCCCCAGTCCGCCACTGGCAGCGGCGATTGCCCCGTCATTGCTGGTCACCGTCAAGCGAGGCTTCATGCGCACCAGCGTCGGCTCATCGGTTACTCCGAAACGCCAGCCGGCTCGCGGCGACAGGTTGGTGGTGCCGATCACCGCATGCTCCGCCAGGTCGGACGGGTGCTTCGGCACGCCGTGGCGCGCCAGGTACTCGGGAGAGGCGCACAGCATGCGCCGGACCCTGCCCACCCGCAGTGCTTTGAGCCCGGAGTCGGGCAAGGGGCCGATACGAACGGCCACGTCCATGCCCTCCTCGACCATGTTGACGATGCGGTCGAGGAAGTAGGCGGAAACGTCAACCTCGGGGTACTGCTGCAGGTAGTGGACGATGCACGGCATGACGAACTTCTTGCCGAACAGGATGGGTGCAGTGACGGCCAGGTCACCCTTGGGTGTGGCGTTGATGCCGGCGGCGGCTTCGTTGGCCTCGTGGATGCTGGCGAGGATATGCCGGGTGTCTTCCAGGTAGCGGCCACCGGCTTCGGTCAGGCGTACGCTACGGGTGGTGCGCAGCAGCAGCTTGACCCCCAGCTGATCCTCCAGGGCGCTGACGGCACGGGTGACCGCGGCTGGGGAGATGTCCAGGCGGCGGGCAGCAGCGGCGAAGCTTTCCAGCTCGCCTACGGCGACGAACACCTTCATCAGGTGGATCTGGTCCATGCGGGCTCCTGGGGCTATGAAGTGCCGGGATTATCTTTCATCTGAGCGTTTTGTGTTGCCTCTGTCCCGTACGCGGTCCCTTGTAGGAGCGGCCTTGTGTCGCGAAAGGGCTGCACAGCAGCCCCAGCAATTGATGCTTCACTACTGAAATCCTGGGGCCGCGCTGCGGCCCTTTCGCGACACAAGGCCGCTCCTACAGGGGACCGCGCACGATCAGATATCCAGCACCAACGCCTGCGCCCCCTCCTCCGGCCGGGCCGGCACGGCACAACAGATCAGCACCGACCCCGCCTCCGGCAACTCGGCCGGCGGGTTCGGGTAATGTACCTGACCACTGACCAAGCGGGTCTTGCAAGTACCACACGACCCACCTCGACAACTGAACTCCGGCGACAATCCGCGAGCCTCGGCCAGCTCCAGCAGCGTCCCGCCACCCGGCGCCCAGCGCGCCTCCTTGGCTGAAGCCGCAAAGTACACCGGTACCGGCTCGCTGGCCGCAGGTGGCTGTTGCAGGGTGGGCTGGTCATCGTCGGTGTGCCGCCGGAGCGTCGACGGGCCAAAGGCTTCGGCATGGATCCGCGCATCAGGCACATGCACCCCGCGCAGCCCTTCATACAGGTCCTGGGTAAAACTGCCCGGGCCGCACAGATAGAAATCGTAGTCGTCCAGCGCCAGCGTGGCCTTGACCTGTTCGATACCCAGCCGACCGGCAAACTCGTAATCACGCCCCGCCAGCGCATGCGTTTCCGGCTGGCTCAGGGCGCGGTGCACGTGCAGCAGGCCGCCGGCCTGTTGCCGCAAGCTTGCCAGCTCCTCACGGAACGGCAGGTCGGCCAGGCTGCGCGCCCCATGGAACAGATGAATGCGCCGTGCCTGCCCCTTGCTCAACTGCTCGCGCAGCATGGCCAGTAACGGCGTGATACCCACACCCGCGCCAATCAGCACCAGCGGCCGTGTGCTCTGCTGGTCCAGCGTGAAGCTGCCCATCGGTGGGCGCACGTTCAGCACATCGCCTGCCACGACGCGCTCATGCAGGTGCCGCGAGGCCGGGCCCTGGGCTTTGACGCTGATGCGCAGGTAACCGTCGGAAGGCGCGCTGGAAAGGCTGTAGGTGCGGATCAGCGCCGCCTCACCGTCGAGCTGGACTTGCACCGGAACATGCTGCCCCGGCGCAAAGGCCATCGCACTGCCAGCAGGAGGCTCAAGGTAGAACGAGCGGATATCACGGCTTTCCTGCTCCACCCGCAGCACACGCCAGGCCTGCCATTGGCGCTGCCGCTGACGTTGCTGCAGGCGTATGTCGGCCTCGGCCCAGGTGCCGGTCATCAGGCTGGTCGGCGCGTACTCCTTGAAAGCCCAACGCAGGGAAACGGCAGCCGGGCGCCACACCACCTGCTCGACCTCCAGCGTCCACAAGCGCTCGGCACCTTCGAACGCCTGGATGGCGGGGCTGTCCAGCAGCAACTCGGCATGCCCGTATAGCTGCAACACGTTGCCGTTGCTGAAATCGATGAACAGCAACCCTGCTTGCGGGTTCACCAGCAGGTTGCCCAAGGTGTTGAAGTGCAGGTTGCCAGCATAGTCGGGAATGGTCAGACGGTTGCCTTCGACCTTGACGAACCCGGGCCGCCCGCCACGGTGGGAGACATCCACCGAGCGCTGGCCATCGCCATGCTCGACATAGCTGGCGACAAAAAAGGTGTCGGCTGCCTGGATCATGCTGACAGCCGAGGCATCGAGTGTCGTCGCATCGACACGCCCTTGGGCGGGTTCCGCGACGCGGGTGTAGTCACGCAACTGGATGTACTGCGGGCAGTTGCCGAACGACTGCTCCACAGTCACCTGCAGTTGCCCGTCGCCGGCCTGGTAGATCTGGCCGTTGAGGCGGTTGCGCCGGCGGGTGTGCAGTTCGATCCCCAGCAGGCCGACCGCCTGCCCGGCAGCCAGCCCCGGGGTAGCGGGATCGTCTGCTGGCAGTTGAGTGTCGATCGTCAGCTGGCGCGGGTCCGGCGAGCTGACGAAACCTTCCGGCCCTTCCAACAGCGTTGCCCAGGGCCGCCCCAGTGCGTCCACGCTGGCGGCGACCATGAACGGCAACTGGTGATAGAAAATACGATGCTGGTCGGGCATGTAGTCACGAATGACCTTCTGCCCGAACGCCTCCATGCGCTCCGCGACACCGGCTTTTTCCTGCAGGGTCTTCTCCCCCGCATGCCAGGGCGAGGAGTGGTGATCCGGGTTCTGTTGCATGGCGGCGTTCCTCGCAGTGGCGGGATGTCAGGCGCTGGTCTGCAGGCCGATCACGGTGCGTGGCATGGGCACGAAGCCCGGCAGCGCCTCGATCCGCGCCAGCCAGCTGCGCACGTTGGCATAGGGCTCCAGCGACACATTGCCCTCCGGTGCGTGAGCGATGTAGGAGTAGTTGGCGATATCGGCGATGGTGGGCGTGCTACCGACCAGGAAGGGCGTTTTGGCCAGCTCGGCGTCGATCACCTTCAGCAGGGTATGGGCGCGGGTAATCACTTCGTCGGTGTTGAACGAGGCACCGAACACCGTGACCAGACGCGCGGCAGCAGGGCCGAAGGCCAACGGGCCGGCAGCGACCGACAGCCAGCGCTGGACGCGAGCGGCGGCAGCGGGTTCCTCAGGGAGCCAGGTGCCGTTGTCGTACTTCTTGGCCAGGTACACCAGAATGGCGTTGGAGTCGGCGACCACCGTGCCGTTGTCGTCGATGACCGGGACCTGGCCGAACGGGTTGAGGGCCAGGAAGTCCGGCTGCTTGTGCGCGCCTTTGGCCAGGTCGACGAACACCAGCTCGGTGGGCAGGTTCAGCAGCGAAAGCATCAGCTCGATGCGATGGGCGTGGCCGGACTTGGGGAAGTTGTAAAGCTTGATCGGGTTCGACATGGGCTTGGCTCCTGATCAGCACCGGGGTGGGCTGGTGGAGCACATGCTGCACCGGTTCGGCTGGCAGCAGAATCCGTGTGGCGGGGAAACCATAATTTCGCGGGGCGAAACAATGGAGATATCCAGATCCGCGTATCCCCTGTGTAGGAGCGGCCCTATCGCGACACAAGGCCGCTCCTACAAAGGCAGGTGCAAGATCAGTGCAGCTTGTTGAAATACCGGAACAACCCGCGCGCAGCCTCGATCACCTGTGGCACACAAGCCTGGATGTCCGCTTCGCTCATCTGGTCCAGCAACTCGAAGTTGTCCTCGAGCCCATGCAGCGAAATGGCCTTGAGCAGTTGGTCCTGCTCCGGCGGCAGCTCGGCCCAACCAGCGACCTGAGTGCCGCGCATGTAACCAAAGCACCACTCCTCCATGATGATCACACTGCCCTCTTCGCCTTCGCTTTCTTCGAACAGCGGCTCAAAGTGGTCGACATCGTCGCCCAACTCCTCCGCCACCTGGCTGGCATAACGCAGCATCAATGCCGTATACGCCTCTTCATGTGCCGGTTTCTTGAATTTCGGCACCTTGCCACCAGCCACCGCGGGCAGCCACTGTTCCGGGGTGACAGTGGTAGGTGAGCTGGCCAGTGCAGTGAAAAAGCCATTGAGCTCGGCCAGGTTGAGTACCGAGTAGTCATTGCCGTAGGTGATCAGCAGGTCTTCGAGGCGGTCGAGTTCTTTTTCGCTGAGTGCGGGGAGCATGGGTGAACATCCTGGGAAGCAAAAGTGTGTGCACCCTAGCACAGCAACGCCCGAAGGGCTGCCCGCGCTTACAGCTTTGCGGGCAGATTGCTTAACGTGGCAACCAGCCATGCAGCTGCTGCTGCCTGCCAATACCGATCAACAGCCATAGCAGAATGCGACACTTGCGCGGACACAACTGCCCCGCCATGTGTACCCCCTTGCTCTGCAGATCGATCTCGGCACCGGCAAATCCGTAAGAGGCCGTGGCTGTTGGGCCACTGCCTGTGCGGGTAGCAACAATCACCGGCAAGGTGGGCGTGAGATGACCAAGCACTTCGGACCAGCTACCGGAAACGTGGCCTGCACCAAAACCGGCGATGACCAGCCCCTCGTAGCCCAGTGTCGCTGTAGCCTTCAACAACGCCGTATCTGCGTCCAGGCACGCTTCCAGCATTGCAACCCGATGCTCGGTGCGATGCGGTAACGGCAGCACCTCCCGTGGGCCAGGCGGCTGACGATACATCACGGTACCTTCCACAACATCACCCAGCGCTCCGTACCCGGGTGATTCAAATGCAGCCATTGCAAGGCTTGCCGTCTTGCGAACCCTTGCAGCACAGTGAACCTGATCATTCATCAGCACCAGAACGCCGCGCCCACGGCTGCCCGGCGCCAGTGCAACCTGCGCCGCAGCCAGCAGGTTGGCCGGGCCGTCGTTGCCCGGCTGGCTGGCCGCGCGCATGGCACCGGTCATTACCAATGGCGCATCGAACGGCCAGAGCAGATCGAGGAAATACGCCGTTTCCTCGAGGCTGTCGGTACCTTGGGTCAGTATCACCGCGTGTGCTCCGCGAGCCACCTCGCCCCGGGCCCAGGCCAGCACCTCGAGCATCGCCGCAAAGCCCAGCGAGGCACTGGGGAGCAGACCCAGAGTGGCAGCTTCAAGCTGGGCCATCTCACGCAGTTGTGGCAACTCGGCCAGTTGCTCAGCGCAGTCAAGCTTGGGCATCACCCCGCATTCGCTTGCACTTGCCCGCATGCTCACCGTCCCTCCCAGGCTGGCGATCGACAACCTAGGCAGGTTTGCATGCGCTTTCATACGCCACCTCCAGCAAGCAGCCCGACCAGCGGAACGATCGCCAGTGTGCTGATGGCCATCGACACTACATTGCCGATGTAACCATGCATGCAGGCCGGCAAGCGCTGAGTGATGGCCACCGCCAACGGTGGCGCTACCAGCGCGCCAAGCACTGCACTGGCTACGACCACTTGCCAGCCTCCACCGTGGGTGAGCACAGCGGCAGGTACGATAGAGACGATGGGAATGTAAGTGGGGTACCAGCCTCGCGCCTGCCATTGGCGACGCCAGAACACGACTCCCACAAGTGATGCCAGCGCCTGCCCGGCAACCATCGGTATCAGCAGCAGCGAACCGTAGACTGGCGCAGCGGGGGCCAGCATGTATGCCAGGAACACCCCCAACAGCAGCCCGAGGCTGGCCAGTTCATTACCAAAGAATGGCGCTTCGCTGAAATCGGCCAGTACGCGCCGCAAGGTCCAGGCCACACCGTAATCGGGTTGGGCCGCAACGGGTTCAGGTGCGGCGGGCGGTTGGCTGGGCCGTACCCATGATGGAAAGCGCCGGCACAGCATGAACGCCACCACGCTTGCCAGCGCCATGCCACTTACGTTGCCGACTACCACCGGCAACTGCAGGGGGTAGCACAGGTAATTGACCATGAACAGGCTGGCTGGCGTTACCAACAGCGCTCCCAGCAGTGCGCCGCTGATGGTCACCTGCCAACCCGCACCAAAAAACAGCACCATGGCTGCTGGCAACGATACGAAAGCAACGAAGGTTGGTTGCCAGGTGCCACTGGCCAAGGTCCATCCCCACAACGCGTGACTGAGCAACAAACCCAGCAGCGAACTGGTGAACACCCACGGCCATAATCCGCTGCCGTAGCAGATGGCAAAGCCGTGCCAGCGATACCCATGCACATGGGCCCAGTGCGCCAGGCAAGCTCCCAGTAGCAAGCCCAGGGCGGGCAACTCATGCTTGTAGAAGGCCACTTCGCTGATATCACCAACTATCCAGCGCAGGCGGCTTAACGGCTGATCGAGCGTCGCGGCCAGTTGCGTGTAGTCCGGCCATTGGCCCTGTACGAGGCTGGCAGCCAGGAGCACCAGCAGGCAGGCAAGGATCAACACCAACGAACGCTGCCGGTTGGGGAAGAGTAGCGTTTTCATGTGCAACTCCTCAGCGGGGCATAGGTGCATGAAGGCGATAGCCAAGCGTCGCATCGTAAAGGTCGGTGCGCCTGTCTCGCGGCAGGTCGTTGAGGCTGTTCCAGATCGGCGCCGAGCGGGCGCTGCTGAGGTCGACATCGGCGTAGAGAATGCCCTCCTCCTCTGCACTGGCCACCTCGCCGATGGGCCAGCCATTGGTACCGGCAATCAGTGAACAGCCCAGGAAGCGACCGCCCCGCTCGCTACCTATGCGATTGGCGGCAGCAATGTAGACGTTGTTGGTGTGTGCCGCCGTCATGGTCAGGTAGGACGCCATGCAGCGCCCTGATTCATCGAACAGTGGTGGTGGCGTCCATACCCAGTTGTTCAGGCTGCAGATGATGTCGGCGCCTTGCGCAGCCATCAGCCGCGGCACTTCCGGGAACCAGATATCCCAGCAGATCAGCAGGCCGATACGGCCGATCGGTGTCTCGAACACTGGGAAGCCCAGGTCGCCAGGGGTGAACCAGAGCTTTTCCTGGTTCCACAGGTGCGCCTTGCGGTAATGCCCGAGCAAGCCTTGTGGACCGAACAGTACGGCACTGTCGAAAAGTTTCAGTCCCTCGCGTTCGGCAAAACCCGCCGCCAGATATACCTGGTACTCCTTGGCGAAATCCGCCCAGGCTTTCAGGCTTCGCCCACCCTCCAGCGTTTCGGCGTGGGCATAGGCCTCTGCACGCGTGTGGAAGGTGTAGCCGGTGTTGGCCAGCTCGGGTAGCACGATCAGGTTGGCGCCTTCACGCGCCGCGCACCGGGCCAATGCCAGGCCCTTGCTCAGGTTGCCATCGCAATGCTCCAGCCCGACCTGAGGGTCGTACTGGATGACAGCGATACGTACGGGGCTGACGGGCGTGCAGTGATCAGACATGGCGGCTTCCTTTTATGGTTGTTGTGGAAGGGCGCCAGTAAAGCGGGGTTGGGCGGGGGAATGACAGTCGGGGAGTTCCTATGGGATCGAAGGACAAGAGAAGTGTGCCAGTAGGAAATTTCCCACAAAAACTCCCGGATGCAGCTATTTCCCAGCTTGATAATGTGGGTAGTGGTTCAGGGTAAAGCCACCATTGAACGAAGCCGATGTTCTGTTGCACAGGTTGATGACCACATCAAGCGCCGTGCGTAAACACGGCTCGGTCCAGCCGGCGTCAACAGAGAAGGACTCTCCAGCCAGATACAACCCTGAACTGGCACTCAGATCACGGTTGTACTTCATCAGGCTCACTGCATCGTAATAGGTCCCAGCCCGATACAACTTTGCGCAGCCAAGCGCGTTTCGATCAGTCATCCAACGCTGTATGCGAATGTTTCGGGTATCGATGTAAGGCGATATGGGTTCAGCCACGTTGCTGCAGCGAAGGAGGATCCGATCGAGTTCCTTCACGCACTTGTCGCCCAGTTCTTCATCTGAGAACGCGGCCAGTTTCGTTGCATCGTCTTCCCAGGTGTAACTGAGCAAGATGCAGTCATCAGCGTAATGGTCGTTGTAGCGGTAGGCATAGACATCGTGAACGAAACTGTCAGTGACCAGGATTTGCGGAAAAGCTGGGTTGCGGTCCAGGAAGCTCTTCTTCAGAGGGGCATAGACCTTGCAGCTTGTCTCCCAATGAGCGGGTAACGCGCAGCCCACGGCTTTACGGACAGGGATGGCTCGATAGCCAGATCAGCAGGATGGTTGTGTGTTGAGCCGATGGTCATGGTCTCGTGTTCTCAATGAGTTGGGAACATGAGAATGATCAATCAAGAGATGCGTGAGGAGGTTGTTAATTAGCACCAACCGGCCACCACAGGATCGTGAGATATCTGTGGTGGCCGGGTTGATGTCAATAAAGCCGTTACGCCTTACACCGCCAGCGCGCGCTCACGCAGCTCGCTGTTGAGGATGCGGTCGTTCTCGCTGTAATCGACCGGGCAGTCGATCACGTGCACGCCCGGGGTCTTGATGCAGTGCTCGAGCAGCGGCAGCAGGCCTTCGGCGCTTTCCACGCGGTGGCCGTTGGCACCGTAGGCTTCGGCGTACTTGACGAAGTCCGGGTTGCCGTAGTCCAGGCCGAAATCGGTGAAGCCCATGTTCGCCTGCTTCCAGCGGATCATGCCGTAGCCGTCGTCACGCAGGATCACCACGGTGATGTGCATGCCCAGGCGTACCGCAGTTTCCAGCTCCTGGCTGTTCATCATGAAGCCGCCGTCGCCGCAAACCGAAATCACCGGGCGGTCCGGGTGCACCAGGTGCGCGGCCATGGCCGATGGCAGGCCGGCGCCCATGGTCGCCAGGGCGTTGTCCAGCAGTACGGTGTTCGGCTTGTGCGCCTTGTAGTTGCGGGCGAACCAGATCTTGTAGATGCCGTTGTCCAGGGCAACGATGCCTTCGGACGGCAGCACGCGACGGATATCGGCGACCATGCGCTGCGGGTAGACCGGGAAGCGGTTGTCGTCGGCACCTTCGGCGATCTGCGCTTCATTGGCTTCACGGATCGCCATCAGGCGGGTGAAGTCCCAGTGTGTGGTGTCGGTCAGCGCTTCGCTGATCTGCCATACGGCGTTGGCGATGTCGCCGATCACTTCCACCTGCGGGAAGTACACGGCATCGACTTCGGCGGAGCGGAAGTTGATGTGGATGACCTCGGTGCCGCCACGGACCATGAAGAACGGTGGCTTCTCGATCACATCGTGGCCGATGTTGACGATCAGGTCGGCGGCTTCGACGGCGCGGTGCACGAAGTCACCCGACGACAGCGCGGCGTTGCCCAGGAAGCGCGGGTGACGCTCGTCGACCACACCTTTGCCCATCTGGGTGGTGATGAACGGGATGCCGGTCTTGTCGATCAGCTGCTTGAGGACCTTGGCGGTCATCTTGCGGTTGGCGCCGGCGCCGATCACCAGGATCGGGCTGCGGGCTTTCTGCAGTTTTTCCACGGCGGCTTCGATGGCCTTGTGCTCGGCCAGCGGGCGGCGGCTCAGGCTAGGCGGAATCGGCAGGCTTTCGGTCTGCTCGGCAGCGATGTCTTCCGGCAACTCCAGGTGGACCGCACCCGGCTTCTCTTCTTCGGCCAGGCGGAAGGCTTCGCGCATACGGGCCGGGATGTTGTCGGCGGAGGCGAACTGGTGGGTGTACTTGGTGATGGGGTCCATCATGCCGCACACGTCGATGATCTGGAAACGGCCCTGCTTGGACTTCTTGATCGGCTTCTGGCCGGTGATCATCATCATCGGCATGCCGCCCAGGTAGGCATAGGCGCTGGCGGTGACCAGGTTGGTGGCGCCAGGGCCGAGGGTCGACAGGCTGACGCCAGTCTTGCCGGTCAGGCGGCCGTAGGTGGCGGCCATGAAACCTGCGGACTGCTCGTGACGGGTCAGTACCAGCTTGATCTTCGACTTGCGCAGGGATTCGAGCAGATCGAGGTTTTCTTCACCGGGAATACCGAATACATACTCGACACCTTCGTTTTCCAGGCATTGCACAACGACATCGGCGGCCTTGGCCATCTTGCTTGCTACCTCAAGTGATGGGACGGTGGAAGTCCGGAAATGCGCAGCACGGTACGCTGGCATCGCTCAGCCCGGGGCCAGGAATGCCCCGAACCAAAGTCTTGACGTAGGGTGGGCGCGGGAAAGTCACGTGAATGTGACGGGAATATTGTCGCAGCCTGGGTATTGCGCGCTCAGAGTGGGAGTTGTGGGAGCGGGCGAGTCGAGGCGTCGAACCGCCGCGAAACAGGCGACGCGGTGGATGGCACCGGCTATGCCGGTGTTCGCGGGTGAACCCGCTCCCACAGAGAAGGGTTGTGCAGGTCTGGGGTTTAGGCCAGAAAGACAAAACCCCTACCTGCATGCGCAGATAGGGGTTTTGCGAAATGAATCTTGACGATGACCTACTCTCACATGGGGAAACCCCACA